>JAJYIO010000376.1 GCA_021790035.1 bacterium
TTCGCGCTGCTGGCCACGACCAAGAAGATTCCCTACACCGACGCCGGAGCCCAGCAGGTGGCCTCGGTCGTACGCACGGATCTCAACCGGGCGATCACGCAGGGAGTGCTGGCCAACGACGGCTCGCTGGTCCTCAACGTCCCCAAGGTCAGCGACCAGACCGAGGCCGACCGGACGAACCGCTACTTCCCGGACATCACCTTCGCTGCGAACCTGGCCGGCGCGATCCAGAAGGTCCAGGTACTTGGCACCGTTAGCGTGTAAGCAATTTCAAGCCCAGTGGCAACTTCGGGGAGGCGCCCTCAACAGATTTGTCGGGCGCAGCCGGTGTCACGGCCTTTCTCCCCCTGCCAGGTCGCCGGTAGCGAGGGTCTACAGGTCGCGGGCTTTTGCCTCTTCCTCTGTTAGCAGATACCAAACAAAGCACATTGAATTGAGAGGGTCGCGGCCCGCCGCAACCTCTATGTCCATGTACCTACCAAAACCGTCCCTGCCGGCAGCTAAGAAGTCCACATTTCTGCGCAAAGCCTTAAAATCGCGCTCTCCTGCTTCGGCAGTGCGATCAACTCGCTCGCACCAAGGCTTTGTCTTCTCGACGGATTTGTAGGTATCCACCTCCACCCAATAGAGCTCCGCCGTTCCCCCGCCTGGAAACCGGAATTGAAGCTGGCCGCCGATGCTGACCAGATTCGCCCGTCGTGCCGCTTCAATGACCTCGGGGATGTCATCGAGCGGCCAGGCATACTCCCCTCCGCGTAGCGACGCACGAGCTAGCAGGTCGGGGGGCAACCGCTCTTCGGGCCCTTGATACGCTTGGCCTCCTGGCGAACTCATTCTGTCCCTTCGAAGCTGGTAACGGCAATGACCTTGGATTTACAAAAAACCCTGCGACCGCCGCCTTAGACCAACATTCCCCAGGACTTGAGTAGGAATCGCTCGACGGAGAACCTACTTCCTCGTCAGCACAGAGCCGATTCAGTAACCCTGGGATCCCCGGATACGCGAGCGCCGGACACTCGGCGTTCGATCTATTTGGCTTTGTCGGGCCTCAGGAGGACTCATCCTTGAAGACCTACGACCCCAAGCTGGTCATCGTCGTTGTGGGCGGCGTGCTGATGAGCGGCTTTGCCGAGGGCTCGCTGGTCAAGGTCGAGCGCAACACGGACACCTACAAACTCGTCGTCGGTACCGATGGCGAGGGGACGCGCTCCAGGACGAACGATCGTAGCGGCAAAATCACCATCTCGCTGATGCAGACCAGCCTTTCGAACGCGGTACTATCCGGCTTTGCGCAGCTCGACGAGACGGCGAACGCAGGAGTGGTGCCCGTGACCATCACGGATCTCAACGGCGCGAGCCTCTACCACGCGGATAACACCTGGGTGATGAAGCCGCCTGTGGGCGAGCACGGCAAAGAAGCCAAGCCCCGGGAGTGGATTCTCGAGACGGATCGGCTCGATTGGTTCGAGGGCGGCAACGCCTGATCTTCGCCTACCGCCAAAACCTCAGGGGGCAGCATCGACCTTCTTCAGGCGGACGACGGCGAGCCGAGTGTCCGCAGGATTACGCGGGTGCTCGATTCCCGTGAGGGCGTAGCAGCCGAGATCCTTGCCATCAAACTGCACGGGCACGATCTTCGGGGCTTCCTGGGTCCCCAGAACTCCTTCGAAGAGCAACTGCAGCGCCACGATGGGGGGCGTCCGAAGCACGAGTCCACCACCGGCCTGACGCAGAGAGTGGTTGTGCGCCGGAAAGCGGATCTGGCTGCTGACGCCGGGCGCCGGTTCAAGCCCGATAGAGACTTCATCGAGATAGCGGTCAGCGACGCGGATCCTTGGCGCATCGCTCTTCGCTTGATACCCAGGCACTCGTTCGCCCCGCTTCATCACATGCCCCCTGAACTGCAAGATCGCCGCCGTCTTCCAGGGTAGCAGCGCCATCCGCAAACAGGAGGGACGTTCATGCGCGAGAGCAAGAAGGTCGTCGTGGGCGAAGTCACGTACGACATCCACCATTTCCCGGCTACCCAGGGCCTCAGGCTCGGCATCGAGCTCGGCAAGCTGGTCGCCCCGGTCGTGGCGCCCCTGGCCGACATCGAGTCGCGCACGGTCAACGGCGACGTGCTCAAGATGGCCGCCGACGCCCTGGTCAAGAGCATGGCCACGGCCGAGACCGTGACGCTCGTCAAGGAGCTGCTGTCCGTCGTGGTAGCCGAGGGCCACGGGCGGCTCGATGCGATCTTCGACGCCCACTTCAGCGGCCGCCTGGGCGCGTTGCCGCCGCTCCTCAAGGAGGTCGTGGCCCACAACTTCCGCGATTTTTTCTCCGGCGTCGTCGGCCTGCTGGGCAAGGGGCCGACGACGATCTCGGCGTAGAAGTCCCCGAGGACCTGCTGTGGCCGGCGTGGCGCCTGGTGGTCGAACGGGTCGCCACGCTGCAAGAGCTCGAGACCCACTGGAGCCTTCGCGACCTGATCCTCGCCAACGAGGCGCTGGATATCCGCGAGGAGGCCCGAATGGCGGCTGACGAGGCCGCAAAACGAAGGGCAGAAGAGGGATCCCCCTGAAGACGAGAAGGACCAGTCGATGATCGTTCGAGAGCTCCTGGCGAAGTTCGGCTTCCAGATCGACACCGGCAGCGTCGCCAAAATCGAGGAGGCCGTGGCCAACGCCCGCGGCGGCCTCGAGCAGATCGGCAAGGCCGGCGCGACGGCCGGCGAGCGAATCGCCCAGGTCTTTGCCCAGGTGCCAGAGGAGCTCGCTGCCATCGACGAGCAGGCCAAGGTCCTTGGCAAGGCCTTCGACGGCACGCGGGAGCGGGTCAACGCGCTGGCAGCGTCGATCAAGGAGATGACCCGCCTGGGAGCGACTGCAGCCGATCCGCGCCTGCAAAGCCTCGGGCAACTGCACGCCACCTGGAGCGCCCAGCTGGACGAAGAAGAAGGCGAGGGCGGCCTCGGCGCCAAGCTCATGGGCCACCTCAAGGAGACCGCCCTGGCGCTGGGCGGCACGATGGCCGCGATCTTCGCCGCCGAAAAGGCCACCGAGAACTACGCCGACTTCCAGCAGACCTTACAGAAGACCGGCGCTGCGATGCGCGAATCCCAGGCAGGGATCGACGAGCTGCGGGAAAAGGCCCTCGACTGGGCCCGCGAACTCGGGCGCTCGCCCAGGGAAATAGGCGAGGCGATGCAGGAGCTGGCCAGCCAGGGCTTCGGCAAGAGCCAGGTCGAGCAGATGACGCCGATCGCGGTCAAGCTCGCCCGCGCTGGCCTGACCGACGCCGGCACGGCGACCGAGATCATCGGCGCCACCACCCGTGCCTTTTACGGCGAGGACGTCGGCCAGATCGTGACTGACGCCAGCGGCCGCAAGTCCACCGCGGCGGCCCACGTCGGCGACGTCGTCGCGATGGTCCACGATCTGGGCGGCATCAAGGTGGGCCAGCTCGCCGAGAGCCTCAAGTACTCGGCCACGACGTTC
>JAJYIO010000377.1 GCA_021790035.1 bacterium
TGGCGGCGAGTTGGGCGTTCTTGGCGGCCTGCGACACGCCCGAACGCGTCGAAGGGGCGCTCGGGGCGATCTTCTGGGGCACCCTGCCATGGGTGGCGTTCGGCATGGCGCTGGCGTTCGCCAGGGTGAACTGGTTCGACCGGTGGGGCCCGATCGTGTTCCAGCTCGGTTTCCCCGACCACCGGGCCGATTCGATCTTCGGCCATCCGAATCTCTTCGCGGGCTACCTGTTGCTGGCGATCGGCGCCGGCCTGGCGCTCGCTCCCGGCCGCTGGCGGCGCTACGGACCGCCTCTGGTGGCGATGGTGGTCTGTCTGGTCATGACAGAGGCCCGCTCGGCATGGATCGGGGCCGGGGTCATGGGGGCCGTCGTGATGGCCTTCTGGTGGCAGCGGAGCGGCGCCTCCCGCCAGTTGCGGGTGGCCTCCCTGAGCCTGGTGGCTGCCGTCCTGGCCGTCCCCATGATGTTCCACGCGGTGCGAGCGAGGTTCTTGACCCTGTTCCAGCCGCACTACGAGAGCAACGAGGGGCACATCCTGGTCTGGGAGGGGGCGCTGCGGATGATCGCCGCCCGGCCCTGGCTCGGCTGGGGTCCTGGAACCTGGTCCGTCGTCTACCCTCGCTTTCGCGATCCCCGGGAATTCGAGCACCTGACGCACGCTCACTCGATCTACCTCGGGGTTGCCAGCGAGCAGGGCATCGTGACCTTGGTCTTCTTGCTACTTTTCTTCGGGATCGTCGCGGCGGGCGGTATCCGGAGCGGCCGGGTGAACCCCTGGACCGGCCGGATCGCTTCTGCGCTCGGAGCGGCCATCATGGGCTACTTCACGATGGGATTGTTCGATTATCAGCTCTCGGAGGGACGCAACGCCGTCCTGCTCTTTGCCATCGCCGGCCTGATCCTGGCCGCGCGAACTCAGGAGCGCCGGGCCGCCAGCGCGTAGATCTCGAGGGTCCTGTCGCAGAGGGCTTCCAGTGAAAAGTCCCGAGCGCGGAGGGCCGCGGCCTGCCCCATCTCGCGGAGTCGATCCGGGGCGGCCAGGAGATCGGACAGCGCCACGCCCCAGCGGTCGGGTCCGTCCGCTGGCGGCAGCAGCACGCCATCGACGCCGTCACGCACCATCTGTCGCAGAGCGGGCAAGGCCGTGACCACGACCGGAACCGAGCAGGCCATCGCCTCCAGCGGGGCCATTCCGAAGGACTCCGCTTGGGTCGGAAGCGCGAAGACGTCGAGCGCTCGCAAGACCGGGCCAGGATCCTCGACGCGCCCCAGCCACCGCACGGACCCTGCGATGCCGAGGCGGGTGGCCAGGCGCTCGAGCCGGGAGCGTTCCGGACCGTCCCCGGCGACGGCGAGAACGGCGCGCCGATGGCGAGCCAGGACGGCGGGCATCGCAGATACCAGCCTATCGATGCCCTTGTGTCGATCAAGCCGGGCAACCGTGCCTATCAGCGGCTGGCCGGCGACGAGGGTGAGACGGTCTGGCAGGTCAGCACCGGGGGCGAGCAAGCCCTCGATATCCACGGCGCCGGGTATGACGTGGCAACGGTCGGCGACGAGTCGGCCCGCCAGGAGCTTTTCCCGCTCGGGCTCGGACACCGCGATGACCTCGGCTCCGGTCGAGTTGAGGAACATTCCGGCCTTGCGGTAGTCGAGGCGGGCGTGAAATCCATGGCAGGTATAGACGCGGGTCGCCGCGGGCGCCGCGATCCTCGCCGCCCACACCAGCTCCATCGCCGCGTGGACGTGGACGATGGCCTTTTCAGGCACGCTCTGCCGGAGCGTCGCCACGATGCGCCCGAAGGATCCCAGCGCCGGGGCGGGAATGGGAATCGTCCGGATTCCGGCCTGGTCGAACAGCGCGCGGGCGGGTCCGTCTGGCAGCACGACCGTCACCGGGCGCCCGCGTCGCGCCAGTTCGCGGGCGAGGAACCAGACGTGTCGCTCGGTTCCGCCCAGGTTGGCGTAAGGGAGCACCATGACGACCATCCTTCGAGTTTACCCGTTGAGCGGGCGGACCGCCCGTGACGCTGGCTTCCGGCAGGGTATGGTGGCGGACAGAGCCCGAAGGTGGCTGGTATCACCTCGCCACGCGCCCGGAGCCGCTATGCTGGGCTTGGCGAGGTTTGCTAAGATGGACCCACCCAAGGAGCCTGCGGATCTACCGGCACGCTCCCCTCTCCAAGGAGCTCACATGCGCGCTCGCTGGCTTCCCTTGACGATCGCCGTCATCGGTGTGCTCGGCTGTACCCGGACCGAGATCTCGGCGCCGCAGACCGGCATGCCGTCGCTTCTGGGGTACGTGACGCAGTTCAGTACCAACGAGCTCGACGTCGTCGACGTGGTTCGCCAGAATCCGGCGCAAGGCGATCCGATTCCGGTGGGGCAAGGCCCCGTGCGCGCCATTCTGTCCCCCGGCGGATCCGAGGACACCCTCTACGTGGCCAACAAGACCGACGGGACCATCTCCTTCGTCAACCGCCGGACCCGCTCGGTACAGAAGTCGGTCCAGGCCGGTTCCGACCCGGAGTTCCTCACCTTCGAGACCATCAATTCGGCCAATCCCGATGACGAGCAGTACCTCTTCGTCTCCAACCCGGGCCCCAAGACCGTGACGCGCATCAACGTCGCCACGCAGAACGCCGACGATACCTTGAGCTTCAACAGCGCCAGCACACCCTTCGTCCCGGAGGGGATCGTGGCGGATCCCGATCCCACGCGTCCATATGTCTACGTCGTGTCGTCGGCCGTCGAGTCGCAGGCGTCCTCCAGCAGTCCGTGCTCCAACTGCACCACCACGGGCACGCTGGCCGTGATCACGAACAGCGCGGGCGGATTGATGAACCAGACCAACTCGATCAGCCTCCCGGGAGCCGTCGAGCCCTATCGCGTGATCCTCGATCCCAAGAGCCACCACCTCTACATCTCGGACCGCGGCGCGGCACAGGTCTTCATGGTGGACGTCAGCAACCCCGGCTCCGCGCAGGAAGGCCAGCCGATACCGATCAACGGCCAGTCCGGGCAGACGACGGGCGGCACGGATGGGTTGGCGCTGTCCCCCGATGGTCAGTACCTGTACGTCACGATGCCGTCTGCCAACGGTTATTACCGCATCGCCACGGCTACCCAGCAGCCCAGCGGTCCTTACGCCACCGGCGGCACGCAACCGGGACCGCTGGCGATGTCTGGGGACGGGAGCTTCCTCTGGATCGGCAATATCGGTTCGAGCACCATCTACTCCACCGACCTCACCGGCAATTCGTGCGCCAACCGCGGTTCGCCGTGCGACGTGCAGGGGCCCGTCGTGTACTCGCTCGACTCCGCT
Organism: bacterium; assembly: GCA_021790035.1. Classification (GTDB taxonomy): domain Bacteria; phylum Cyanobacteriota; class Sericytochromatia; order S15B-MN24; family VGJW01; genus JAJXWQ01. Next base: position 3,327 of record JAJYIO010000377.1, read on the forward strand.
CACGTCCAGCCGCCCGGTGACATCGTCCTGGCTCCCGGCGTGAGCTAGCCTGGACTATTCATGACCCGCTACTCGACCGTCGCATCTCGGCCCGCCTGCTTCGTTGCACCGCGGTCCGTCGGTCCTCACGTACTGTTCAAGTACGCTGCGT
>JAJYIO010000378.1 GCA_021790035.1 bacterium
GGCTCGACGGCGATGCCGGCACTGTCCCTGGGCGATCGCATCGACAGCTGGATCCAGTCCGCCGCCACCCACACCGGCCTCGGTCGGCTGATCTGGGGAGACGCCACGCTGGAGCAGGGCATCCTCAATCGCACCACGGCCTCGGTGATGCGCGCCCAGGTCGCCATCGACGGCAAGGCCAAGGATCTCGCATCCATCTCGAGCGACGGGGTCGATCAGGTGATGTCCACCATCGCCTCCCGTGCCGTGGCCGAGGTACCCGGCGCCAAGAATCTCGATCTGACGGTCGCGGCCATCGGCAAGTACGGTCGTCGGCAAGTGGGCCCCTATTCGAGCCTCGACTTCGCCGTGCTCACCGGCAAGGGGGACCCGGCTTCGCGGGCGCTCGCCACCCAGGTCGCCCACCGGATGGTCAACCACTTGAAGGCCCTCGGTGGCACCTCGGTGCTGATGCCCGGCCTGCGGGCCGACGCCTACATGAGCCCCGTCGGCCTCTACGGCAAGACCCTGGTGGGAACGCCCCTGGATCTGGCCAAGGCCGCTGTCTCATCCGACCTTGCGGCTCTGGCCCGGTGGGACCTCCACGATCTCCGTCCTGTCTACCAGAACACCTCGAGCGACCTCGCGAGTGCCTTCCGCGGCGAGCTTGACGCGGCCCTGGCGACCGCCAAGCCTGGTGGTCTGAGCGGAACGACCGGTCTTTCCGAGGCGCGGGCCATGCTCGTGGAGGCCATCGGCGAGAGGACTGACCGTCTCTCCGGGGCGATCGATCCCGCCAAGAACGTCGAGCAGCCGCTCGCCCTCGCGATTCGCAGCCTGGCCCTCAAGCATGGCGTCGCGGGCTCCACCACGGCCCAGCGCGCGGAGAACCTGGCCGCCAAGGGGGCCATTCCCGCCGATCTCAAGGATGCCGTCCTCGACGCCTCGACCTGGGCCGGCAATGCCAAGGTAGCCATGCAGATCGCCCAGGGCCAGCAAGCCGGCGCAATCCACCTGGATTCCGCGAGCGAGACCGAGGCACGTCGTCACCTCGCGACGTTCACCCGCCTCGTGACGTTTGCAGCCGGCCACTAGAGCGGTTTCATCTGGCTGGAGATCGCGACGGACGGAGCGTTCGGTGCCCGACCTTCTCCGATTTTCTGCTGGACCCCTTTTCTTTACCTGGTCTTAATCTCCATAACCTACAGTGGAAAAGTCTGATTCCTTGCTCCTGGACGAGTTTTTGATGAAGAATGATACTGCGCTCGCGCAGCTGCGCGAAATCCTGCCCTTTCCGGAATTCGCCCGTCGCTACCCGCACGTGTACTCCTCGGACGATCCGATGATCGCCCTGGACCTGTACCAGCCGGCCTACGTGGATCTCCAGCCCCCCGCATGGCCCGTGTCGGATCCCCAGCGTGCGGTCTCCACCTCGATCCTCGGGCGGTCGGGGGTGGTAGCGGCCCTCCTGGAAGGCGAGACGGCCATCATCGGCACTCCGCGGACCATCTTCAGACACCTCCGGGACGAGGCTACGATACGCTTCTGGCTGGGGCCCAATGCTGGCAAGGTCGGAGAGTGTCTCGACGTCAGCGCTCACCTGTTTCACGTGGGGCGCCGGCTGCAGTCCGTCGTCGCCTGACGGGCGGGAGGTAGAACCTTCTATCCTCCCGCGCTGGGCTCGGGCAGTTGACTCGCTCGAACCCTCTCCGGCTGATGGCAAGCTGCCATGCAGCTTGGCTCTACAGGTGATCGATTCCGCTCGGAAGGCGCCGTCCGCGAGGAGGCTGGCGGCGCGATCTAGCCGAGGTCGAGCTTGATGTGAAGCTCCTTGAGCTGCGCGAGATCGACCGGACCGGGAGCGTCCGCCATCAGGTCACGGGCCTGCTGCGTCTTGGGGAAGGCGATCACGTCGCGGATGGCCGACCCGCCGGTGAGGAGCATCGCCAGCCGGTCGAGCCCGAACGCCAGACCGCCGTGGGGCGGCGTGCCAAACTCGAAGGCCTCCAGCATGAAGCCGAACTTCTGGCGGATCTCGTCGGGCGCCAGGCCGAGCAGCTGGAAAACCGACTCCTGCACGTCGCGACGGTGAATTCGGATGCTCCCGCCCCCGAGTTCGACGCCGTTCAGCACCATGTCGTAGGCGTTGGCCTTGATGTGGGCGCACTCGGCGATCTGCTCGGCTGTCAGGTCCTGCCCGGAAGCCGCGGCCGCCGCGAGCTTGGCAACCAGAGGCAGGGACTCTTCCTTGGGTGACGTGAAGGGGTGGTGCATGGCGTAGAAGCGCCGATCGCCCGGATGCCACTCGAACATCGGGAAGTCGACGACCCAGAGCAGATCCCAGCGGTTCTCGTCGATCAGCTTGAGATCCTGGCCCAGCTTGAGACGCAGGCGTCCGAGGGTCTCGCAGACGACATCGTATCGATCGGCTCCGAAGAGGATCAGATCGGTGCTCTGCGCGCCCATCTTGGCCACGATCCGCTCGACGAGCTCAAGCGAGACGTTCTTGATCACCGGACCTGCGCTCTCGCCGACCTTGATGTAAGCCAGCCCCTTGGCCCCGAACTTCTTGACGAATTCCGTCATCGCATCGATCTGCGAACGACTGATGGTCGTGCCGCCCCCGGGCACGCGTATGGCCTTGACGACCGGAGCGCCCGAGAAGACGTTGAACCCGCAATCCCGAGTCATCTCGGTGAGGTCCACGAGCTCCAGATCGAACCGGGTGTCGGGCTTGTCCGAACCGAACCGATCCATCGCCTCGGCCCAGGTCATGCGCTTGAGCGGGAGCGGAACCTCGACGCCCCGGATCTCCCGCAGCAGCGTGGTGATGAGTTCCTCGTGCAGCGAAAGAACCTGGTCCTGGCTGGTCCAGCTCATCTCGACGTCGAGCTGGGTGAACTCGGGCTGGCGATCCGCACGCAGGTCCTCGTCGCGGAAGCAGCGCACGATCTGGAAGTAGCGATCCATTCCGGCGACCATGAGGATCTGCTTGAAGATCTGCGGCGACTGGGGCAAGGCGAAGAACTCGCCGGGATGGACCCGGCTCGGGACCAGATAATCCCGAGCGCCCTCCGGCGTGCTCTTGGTGAGTACCGGGGTCTCGATCTCGAGGAAGCCGCGCTCGTCCATGAAGCGCCGGATGCGCTGGGCGATCCGATGGCGAACCGCCAGGTTGCGAGCCAGCTGCTTGCCGCGCATCTCGAGGTAGCGATACTTGAGGCGGAGGTTCTCGTCGACCTCGAGGTCATCGAGCGGAAAAGGCAGGGGTCGGGCGCGGTTGTAGATCACCAGACCATCCGCGGCCACCTCGATCTCGCCGGTCTCGAGCTTGGGGTTGGCCATGCCCTCGGCTCGGGGACGCACCAGCCCCGTGATGCCGATGGCAAACTCGCCACGCAAGGCATCGGCCTCCTGGTGGATCTGCGGACTGACCTCGGGCTGGAACACGACCTGCACCAGTCCGGTGCGATCGCGAAGATCCACGAAGATGACG
>JAJYIO010000379.1 GCA_021790035.1 bacterium
GCGTAGCCTGGCTCGGCCGGTGGGAACCTCCCCTTCGGGGCGGTGACTTGCAGGGGGCCTTGCCCCCCGCAAACTACCCCCCGCTGCGGGCAAGCTGCTACGTAGCCCCGCACAGCAGGTGGCGTTTCATTCGAGAGTGTCGGCGCAGCCGGTGGGGGACTCATTGAGGGATGCCGTCTGCGGAACGGCTGGCGTTGCTGGCCCTTGCCATGGTCATCGGCAAGGACCCGAAAGGAGAAGCACCATGAGATGGGCTGCTGCGGTTGCGATCGCCGCCGGGATCGGCGCCAGCTGGGGACTGCCGGCCTGGGGCGGGGCACGCGAAGGGTTCGTGGCGGCCGGAAGGGATGCCGGCACGAGTCCGGTGCCGTCAGGCATCGCCATCGGACCGGTTTCAGGCATCAAGACCCACTGGCTGGGCGGCCAGTCCCGTAGCTTCTTGGTTCCAGATGCCAGCAGCACCGTCTGGCTGCGCGAGATCCGACCCGAGACCCTGGAAGGTTCCGTGCAGACCCGTGAGGTCGCCACCGCGTCCACGAGGACCGAGGTTCACGATCAGCTCGTTCCGGCGAACTTCCTGCACCAGAGGCAGACCGCCGATCTGGACGTCACCGTCAAGAGAATTCGCGCCAAGACGCTGTGGGAGCAAGTGGCCGGATGGGTCGCTCCGATCGCCACCGTGGCCCTGGCGGTCGGGCTCGCCCTGGCGCTGCCGGCATCCGGCCTGCTGATCGCCGGAACCGCCGCGGCCGCCATCGCCGTCGAGACGGCCGGAGCCTGGCTGGCGTCGCATCCGGCAGCCCGCGAGGTGAAGGCCCTGCCGCCGGACGCCTCGGCCCTCTCGGTCAGCTACCAGAGGCTCGTACAGGCCCAGCAAGGCTGGCGGCTTGCGGCTGCGATCGCCGGCGCCCGATCGAACGGAGTCGAGCTGCAAGACGGTACCTCGCTGGCTGATTTCGATCGGGTCAAGGGTGATTTCGTCTTTTCGGACGCCCACCAGAGGGTGCCCTATACGTTCATGGTCGTTTCTCCGCGAGAGGAGCTGCCCTTCGACGGGACCGACGTGCTGACGAACCGCCGAGTGGCCAGGGTTCGCGATCCGGAACCGCTTCCCGCGGGTGTCCGGATGGTCGAGCGCGTGGCGGTTCCGGGTTATGCCCGGCAGGAATTCCCCGGCTATCTCGACCCCGCGGCCGGCCTCATCGCCGTGCAGGACGGTCTGGTGGATGTGCTGCCCCCAGGATGCCAGGTCGGTCGGCCGATCGCGGTCAGCCGGGCGGTCTCGGCGACGTTCGAGCCGCACGGCCACCCGGCACTCGTGGTGGAGCCTGCGTTGACCGAGGTCAGGACCGCGGGCCTGCTCACGATGATGTACGCCAGCGCGCAGCTCGGGACCGTGCGGACCCGGACCGAGGCCGTCTTGCCTCGAACCATCCCTTACGACATCACCAACCACATCGTCCTGGATTCGGATGTCCTGGTGCTGCACCGCCGCCAGAAGCGCTTTGGCTGGCCCGGCTGCCACTGCGGCCAGTTTGGCTGCATCTGCTGGAGCGAGCCATACGGAACCGTGGCCCACCGCACGTTCACCCTGGACGTGTCCGACCGAGGGGTCTACTACGATTCGCAGCTGGCCCTCTCCACGCTCGATGCCTACTACGACATCTCGGGCGGGAAGCCCCTCGGAGGCGAGGTCACGAGGCTGGCGCACATCGACACCCGGACACGCACCAGAGCGCTCGACGCGAAGCCCGTAGGACTGCTGCGGACGATCTGGCGCACCCGAGCAGAGTCCGAGGTCTACGACGAGGTGGCTCCCGTGTCTCTCTACGCGCAGCCGCAGGCGCCGGGCGAGATCCCGTCGAGCTGGGGTCCGATGACTCTCGCGGATTCTGGCAGCTGGTCTGGCTCGTCGCGTGCCTTGCACGGGTGTTCGGGCGCCGGGTCGACCGGGCAGCCTTCCCTGACCTCGGCCCCCTCGGTCAAAAGTGCGTCCTCTGCTGACCCGGCGCCGGGAACGACGGCGCGCCGCCGGCCCCCTGTCAACCTGCCTGTCGGTGCGGTCGGGTTTTCGCACCGGTCCCTGGCATTCTCGACCGGAGCGGCACGGGGCCTTTTCTTCACGCCCCAGATGCGGCAGATCGAGGCCCTGTCGCATTCGCACTCGGCACGCCACGGCAAGCGGCCCCGGCCGGTCGGCGGGACGCTGGCGCAGGTGCGACCGCACGGGGAACGCGATGCGGACGGGCACGACCGGCCCGGACCGGAAGGCAGCAGAAGGTGAAGGGGCCGGTCGCCTTGGTCAGGTCTTGAACAGGCTGCGGAGCTTGCCGAGCAAGCTACCCGTCGCCTCGAGCGCGGGCCGGCCGGGATCAGGCGACGGGTCGCTCCGCGAGGGCCGCGCCGGTGGCAGGCCCGCCGGTGACAGTGGCTGCGTCACGGCGTGGCCCGAGCGCGGCTGGGGAGGCGGCGCGACTTCTTGCGGGCGCGGAGCTGGAAACAACGTCGACAGGACGGGCTGGTCCTTGAAGTTCTCGTAGAATCCGCAGATTGCGTAGGCCTTGCCCTTGATCCGCTCTATCCCGATGGATTCGAGGGATTGCCAGGCCAGGGAAGATGGGCTGGCTTCGGTCTCGCGCAGCTCGGAATCCCCCGTCTGGTACGCGCGGTACGCTTCCTCGTACTGGTAGACGCAGACCTGGGCGCGTTGCTTGATCTTGGGATCCGAACCGAGGGCTCCGGCGATGGCCCGCGCCATGGCTGCGCCTTCGGCCGAAAGGTTGGCCAGCAGCCCAGCGGCCGGGTCGGGTGGCGGAACGTGCGGGATCGGGGCGAAGGCGCCTTCTCCGCACGGCGCCGGGGGCTCCGTCGTATCGGCGATATCCTGGGCCCGGGGCGCCGTGCAGGCACCGGACCAGGACCGCGCGTGGTAGATGGCCCCGCAGATCTCGCAGGTCCCGGCATCGTCGGTATCCACCAGGGTATCGCCACAAGCCTGACACAGCTGGCCTGTCAGCTCTTCGGGGAGCCGGGGGGGCATCGTGGTCGCAGGGAGCTCGGCCAGCTTGAGTCCCACCCGGAGGACGGCGATCGAGGGGGCGAACAGCGTCGTCAGGTGGCGGACGTAATCCAGATCCTGGCGAATCGCACCGGCCTTGGTCCGGACCTCCTGCTGGAGATTCTGGGTGGGCTGGCCCTTCAGCGGCCGGGTGGCTTCCGTGGGCGACCGACGCACGAACTCATCCCCGAACGGCGTCGTTCGCGATCGGGGAGCCGGCGTAGGCGGTCGATTCCTCTCGTCCATGCGGTCCGGGATTCATGTACCCAGTCCGGGCCGGCGACCAAATCGCTAGCCTGGACTATTCATGGCCCGCTACTCGACCGTCGCATCTCGGCCCGCCTGCTTCGTTGCACCGCGGTCCGTCGGTCCTCACGTACTGTTCAAGTACGCTGCGTCCCTCGGGCCTT
>JAJYIO010000380.1 GCA_021790035.1 bacterium
GCTCGTAAGAGCGTGACGGCCGGACGAAGTAGCCCAGCGTCACGCTCGAAAAAGCCCCGATCGCCACGAACGACGCGGCCTTGATTCCGTTCCGGCTGACCAGGTCCTCGAGAGCCGAGATCACCTGGTCGCCCGGTCCCAGAACCGCGAACTCGAGGATTCCCCTGGTTTGTGCGCCCATGGCCCGATTCGCTCCCCTCTCGATTCCACGGTGTCGACCGACGGCCGTTCGACCGATCCACCTTAGGATCCGGAGTGTGGCGCGTCAACGGCCGAGGCCAAAGGGCTCCAGAGCCGTGGCATCGGCCCGGCGCGTGCTACCATGCGAGCTGCCGCTCCTGGACGGACGCGGTCTGCCTTTGCTAGAGGGTGACCTGCTGATGCTCTCGACCGACAGGGAAACCTGCTTCGTCGCCCTGGACTTCGAGACCGCGGATCCCGGGCGTGACAGCGCCTGCGCCCTGGGCCTGGTACGCGTCGAGGGCGGCCGGGTTGCCGCTCGCAAGGTATTCCTCATCCGCCCCCCGCGACGCCGGTTCGCCTTCACGCACATCCACGGCATCTCCTGGCAAGACGTCGCGCAGAGCCCGACTTTTGGCGATATCTGGCCCGAGGTCCTGCAGACCCTGTCAGGCGCCAACTTTCTGGCAGCCCACAACGCCAGCTTCGACCGCGGGGTCCTGTCCGCCTGCTGTGAGGCCGCAGGCGAGCCGATGCCGTCGCAGCCCTTCGAGTGCACGGTGAAGCTGGCCCGGCGGATGTGGAATATCCGACCCACCACCCTACCCGACGTGTGCCGGCACCTGCGGATCCCGCTGCGGCACCACGACGCGGCATCCGACGCCGAGGCCTGCGCGGGGATCGTCATCCATGCGCTAGAGGGCGGCTGGCGACCGTAACAACAGGGGCCCGGTAAAGAAGCCTCAAGCGGTAAGCTCCTGCTCCCATGCGGCAGCCTGCCCCAGAAAGTCGATCGCCCACACCCGCACGAGATGGCGCCCGGGAGCGAGCCGCACGTGGGGCGACTCGAGCGCCAGCGAGCGGTCCCGCCGCGTTCGCCGCGCCGCGAATCCGGGTCGGAAGACCGAGCCGTCGTAACTCCAGTCGACCTCCCACTCCTCGATCGCATCGTGCCAGTGGCGACAAGCCGCTCTGGCTTCCTCGGGCCAGGATTCCCGGTCTGGATGCCACATCCCCTCGAGGCGCACCTGCCAGCTCCCACCCTCCGACGCCAGGCTCACCTCGACCTCGGGCCCCCCGGAAGGCATCCGGCCAACAGACCACTCCCGGACCGGGCCCGCGGCCTCGAAAACCTCGAACCCGGCCCCGGCCTGCGCCAGGCGGCGGCGGGTCGTCTGCACGGCAAAGACCCCGCGGTCGCACGCCAGCCACCTCCGGCCCAGACGGTCGGCGACGGCAGCCGTCGTGCCCGACCCGCAGAAGAAATCGCAAACCAGGTCCCCGGGCTGGCTCGCCAGGCGGATGATGCGCTCGAGGAGAGCTTCGGGCTTCTGGGTCGGATAGCGCGTCCGTTCGTGGGAGCGAGAGGCGAGCGTGGCCTCCCAGACGTCGTCGATGCGCTTTCCTTCCGGATCGATGTAATATCGCTTGCCGAACCGGCTCTGGACCCGGTAGATGCGCCCCTCGGCATCCCGTTGCCACTTGCGCAGCGTGGCTTCGGGCCAGGGCTCCTTGATCTGGTTGAAGGTCCACGCGTCGCCCTTGGCGTAATGCAGGATCGTGGCGTGGTTCTTGATCAAGGTGGCAAGCGGAGCTCCGCTCGAGGTCTGGTAGTGCCAGACGATCTCGTCGAGGAGCCGGTCGGACCCGAAGAGCTCGTCGAGCAGGAGGCGCACGTACGAGTTGACCTGCCAGCCGACGTGCACGAAGAGAGTCCCCGTGGGCGCCAGCAGGCGGTAGGCGATCTGCAGTCGGGGCCAGAGCATCTCGAGGTATCCGGCCAGGCCGCCGGGCCACACATCCCCGTATGCCGCCTGCTCCACCATCGGACCGTCGAAGACGCCGCGGTGCGAGCCGATCGCGCTGCGCCTGGCCCACCGGGTCCCGGTTGCGAACGGCGGGTCGAGGTAGATGAGCGGGACCTGACCCTCGAGCTCGGGCAGCAGGGCCGTCATGACGGCCAGATTGTCCCCTGCGACGATCCGGTTGTCGCCGCCCTGGCCCCCGGCACCGCGAGCATCGCCTGGATCGCCGATCCGCGCCGACCCCGCGTGATGCTCGATCCAGATCAGGTCCGCGGGTCCTGCTTCCTCGCTCTTCTCACCCCTGCCGGGCCACCAGAGGCCGGGCGACTGCCTCTTGCCGGTCGCTCCGCCGGGCCCGATCCGGGCATCAGGCACCGCGTTCCCCCCCGGCGCCGAGACGGCTCCCGATCAGCGACAGGAGGCGATCGCGATTGAGACCGGAATGGGCCGAGAAGAGCAGGCTTTCCGATTCTGTGAGCTCGAGTTGCTCGCCGATCCCCTTGAGGGCCTGCTCGCCCTCTCTGGCCTTCAACTTGTCGGCCTTGTTGGCCAGGATCACGAAGGCGAGGTTCCGATCCCGCAGCCAGTCGACCATCATCCGGTCGAGCTCGTCCGGGAGCCGCCTGACATCCACCACCATCAAGGCCAGCCGCAAGGACCGGCGATCCTCCAGGTAAGTCTCGATGAGGGCCTTCCAGCGATCCCGCTCCTGCTGCGAGACGCGTGCGAAACCGTAGCCTGGCAGGTCGACCAGCCAGAATGCGTCGTTGATCGAGTAAAACTGGATAGCCGTCGTCACCCCCGGGGTCTGGCCGGTGTGCGCGAGACTCTTGCGAGCCGTCAGGCTGTTGATGACCGACGACTTGCCCGCGTTGGATCTTCCCACCACGACGATCTCCGGCCTTCCCGCCGCAGGGAAGCCTTGCCGACCGTATGCCGAGCCGTGGTAGTCCGCCTTGGTGATGCGCATCGCTCCGATTGTAGCGGGCGACGGGGTCCCCTGCGAGGCGACCGGCTTCGAGATCCGCCCGAGGCCAGCACCGGATCGGCCGCAACCCGCACCGAATGCCAGCCCTGGAGCGCGGCCGCCGAGATCCCGATGCGGAACCAGGCTTTCCCTAAGAAATGACCATGACAAAAGTTAAATTCGGGTTATCTCTAGCATGGCTGCATCCGGTAAGCCCGATAGAGATGCGGTGATCAGGGATCAAGGTGCCATCCGTTGAAAGGGATCCAGATGAGGTTTCGGGTTTCTGTACTGGCTTGCGCGGTCGCCTGCGGGCTCGTCGCGGGGTGTGGCGCTGCTGGTTCCAGCTACACGTCCAATCTCTCTACCCTCAGCACCAGTAGCTCGCTGTCGGCGGAGTCCATACCTCCGCAGTCCCAGTTCACGACGATCGAGTGCACGGTGACCGAGCTGCTCCCGGCCGACACCAAGGGCCTGCCGCACCAGCGTTTCGAGGTGCAGGAGACGTCTC
>JAJYIO010000381.1 GCA_021790035.1 bacterium
GAATCGAAGACGAAAGGGTTCCCATGGATTGGAAGACGTCCGCCAGGCGGGGAAATCCGCGCAGCGTACACGGCGGGTACGTGAGCAGGCACCGCCGCGGTTGACGAAGCAGGGCGGAATGGATGACGGTCAAGGTGATCTTGTGTAGCGCAGGTCTTGTCCCAGGACGAGGACCTGGCCGCTGGTGGTCGCGGCAACCCGCGCATCCGGCAGGGACGCCGCGAGCGCTTGCCATTGCGGGTCGGTCAGGACGGCGGCCCTCACCTCGGGCCAGCGGGCCACGAGCTGTTTGCGATCGACCCGGATCTCGGGGTGATCGAGATAGTAGATGAAGGCAGGCCGGATGTGCCGTGCGAGGGTCAAGATGCCCGAACCCGGCACGCGATCGGCGGCGTGGGCCAGCGGACGCAAGTCCGGCGCATAGCGCTCCTCCCAGTTCAAGGTGGTGGCCACGAATCCCAGCAGGATGGCCAGGGTGCCGCCCACCAGGGCCCAGGGCAACCACGGTCGCCGTGCCTGGATGGGCAGTGCGTCCAGTGCGCCCGCCGCCAGGAGCGCGAGCGCCGGATAGGCGGGCACGACGTACCAGGGCAGCTTGGTCGCGACGATGGAGAAGGGAACGACGACCACCACCGTCCAGCTGACCCCGAGGCGCACCCAGGCCTGGTGCCTCTGGCGCCAGAGGAGTGGCAGGCTCGCCACGAGGACGAGGAACCATGGCTCGTCGAGCATCGCGATCCGGGCCAGGTAGAACCACCACGGCCCCCGGTGTCCATCGAGCACGGTGGTCGCACGGGCCAGGATATGGTGGCCGAAATGCGCCGCCAGGAACGCCTCGCCCTGCCGCTGGACCTCGGCCAGATACCAGGGCAGGCAAAGCGCCAGCCCGAGGAGAAATCCGGCCGGGAACCAGGGCGTACGCCAGGTTCCAAGGTCCCGCTCCCAGAGTGCGAAGACGACCAGGAGACCGATCGCCAGGATCGCGAGGGGGCCCTTGATCATCCAGGCGATTCCCGCCGCGATGCCCACCACGACTCCCCAGCGTCGATCCTTCCGGGCGGCCAGGTATGCGGCGACGGCCAGCGAGATGGCCGCCGTGACCGGGACGTCGAGCATGGCCATCCGGCCCGCCTTGACGAAGGGCAGCGAAGTTCCGAGAACGCATGCGGACAGCAGGGCGGGCCGGATGCGGCCAAACAGCATCCAGCCGATCCAGAGCATCAAGAACAGGCAGGCGACCGACGCGACCACCGATGGCAGCCGCGCGGTCCATTCACTGCGACCGAACGTGGCGAAGCTGGCGGCGATGGCCCAGATCCCGAGCGGCGGCTTGTCGAAGAAGGGATGGCCTCGCCAGTGCAGCGTGATCCAGTCACCGCTGCGCAGCAGCTCCTTGGCCACCTGCCCGTACCAGGCCTCGTCCCAGTCGTAGAGGTAATCCCGGCCCAGGAACGGGACGAAGACCGCGATCGCGAGCAGCGCCACGGCCACGATCGCCCGGCGCCCATCGCGGGTCAGACGTTCGGATTCCTGGAGTTCCGGGCCAGCAGGAGCCCCGCGCGAACCGGAAGGTGGTCCGGATATCAGTTCTGGTGCCGCTTTATGTCCTCGAAGCTGAGGTTACTGGCGGCGAGCCCGTTGCGAACGTAAGCCATCAGCGCCTCTTCGTGGGCGCCGAGATTGACGTCGCTGCCCAGGGCGTGCTTGAGCGATTTCTTGACCAGCGTGGCGAGGTCCGGCGACTGGCGCACGAGATCGCTGGCGGTACGCGGCTCGAGCGGATTGGCCGGAGCGCCGGCAAGCTGCGCGAGGCGATCCGCGGCGTTGATGCTGGCTGGCTTGGTTCCGCTGAACTTGGCCGAGTCAGCCGATTGGCCGGCCTTGGCATCTGGGCCCTTGCCCGCGTTTGCCCCGGCGCCGCGATTGGGCTTGGGCCAGAAGCCACCAAGTCCACCGTTGCGAGTAACCGAACTCATGCGCATCTCCAAGGACGTCGGCATTGCGCCAGACGATTCGAGAGTCTATTCCACTGGCTCTCCTATCGCATCCATGAGGCTCAGCCTTGCGAGGTGAAGCCCAGATTAAACACGGATTTTACAAATCTTTTAAACTTCGGAGGCCTTCACCAGGTGGCCGAGTGGGCGTCGTCGATGACCTCATGGACCTCGCCGGTCCTGACGTTCAGGGCATAGAGGTCGGACTCTTCTCCCACCACGCCCCGGTGAACGTTGCTCTCGAAGAGAATTTCGTCTCCCAGCGGGCTGAAGCAGGGATTGCGAGCGTATCCGCCTGATGGCATCGAGGTGAGCCTGCGCGGCTGGGGATCCTCCAGGGCGGCTTCGTAGAGGTCCCACTGGCCCTCGCGATTGCTGGAGAACACGAGCTGCTGGCCGTCCGGGCTCCACGCGGGTTCGATGGCGTTGAATCCCGTCAGGAAGGGGTGCTGGTCGCCCCCCGTGGGGCGGGTCAGCCAGAGCTCGGACGATCGGCTGGGGAAGTGGCGGCTCCACGCGATCCATTTGCCGTCCGGAGACCAGGCGGGATCGCTCTCCTGGGCCCCGCCCACGAGGTCCCGCTGCTCGCCCGAGAAAACGTCCAGCCATTCCAGGTCGGTCGTGGTCCCGAGATCCGGCGAATTGACCGCCACCGAGAAGATCATCTGGCGGCCGTCCTCGCACCAGCGCAGCTCGGAGGCGCTGTCCGGGACGTCGGCGAGGAACCGTCCGCCCGTACCGTCGCGATCCCGCGTGTAGATCTTGGTGCGCCCCGGGATGCGATCGATGAAGGCGAACTGGGTGCGGTCGCGATTCCAGGTCGGAGAGGCCGCCGTGCCGTCGAGGGCGGGCGTGATATCGACCGGGTGGATCCCCGCGGGATCGACCCTCCAGATGTGCCCGCCGCGGACGAAGAGGATGGTCTCGTCCGGAAGGCGGTAGCCGGGCGGCACCACGTACAGGTCGATGCCGCGGTCCTCTCCGGGCGCGAGAACCACGGTCCGGGTGAGGAGCTGGTGCCCGGTCGAGCTCACGAGGATCGTGACGTCGGCGGGCAGACCGGTGAGGGTGAAGCCGCCCTGCGCGTCCGACACGGCCTTGTCCACCACGCTCTTGCCGGCGAGCGCCTCGACCAGGGCTCCGCGAACCGGTTCTCCGGTCGCGTAGTCGTGGACCTCGCCCGACATCGCCGCCGCCGCGTGGGGATCGTGCGGGCATCCGGCGAGGAGGCTGGCTACGGCCAGGGCGAGGAGGCCCGGTCGAACCCGGGGCGAGGGCTTGGCAGAGGTGCTGTGCATCGTGTGGCGATCATAGCCCAACCGGGACCCGCTGCTCATGGGAACCCTCCCCTTCGGGGCCGTGACTTGCAGGGGGCCTTGCCCCCCGCAAACTACCCCCCGCTGCGGGCAAGCTGCTTCGTAGCCCGGCTCGGCGGGTGGGAACCTCCCCTTCGGGGCCGTGACTTGC
>JAJYIO010000382.1 GCA_021790035.1 bacterium
GACCGGCCGAGGCGGGGCCGCATCGAGGGGCTTCTTGTCGTTCATGGCCATGAACAGCCGGATCATGTGCTTGGATGCATCCGAAGCGACGAGCTGGCCGAACCCGCGAACCTCGCTCTGGTATCCAGAGGCGACGCCGCGAGCCAGGCCCGCAGCCACCGCGTCGAGGATGAGCCGCGGCGCCGGGTAGAGCCCCCGGGTCCTCTTGCGGACCTCCTTGCGCGCGGTCGCGAGGGGCAGGCTGCGCAGCGGAGTGAAGGTGAGCAGGCGATCCGCTCTGGATATCCGGTGCCTGCGCCCGAGGGATCCTTGCGCCAGGCGAGCCGCCGCTGCGGCAGCGGTGTCGACGATGCCGCCTGGCGAGGTGACGGCGTCGATCATGCCCAGCTCGAGCGCCTTGCCGGGGCGAACGCGATCGCCCGAGAGGATCAGCTTGAGCGCCGCCGGGAGGCCTATCCGGCGAGCCAGGCGCTGGCACCCCCCGGCTGCAGGCAGGAGCCCGAGGGTGACCTCGGGAAGACCGACCACGGTCCTGGGACTGTCGCTGGCAATCAGGTAGTGGCACGCCAGCGCGACCTCGTAGCCGCCGCCCAGCGCCGGACCATCGATGGCCGCGACGAAGGGCTTGCTGGATCCCGCGATACGGTCGAGAAGCTGATGGCCCACCTGGGACAGGCGCTCTGCGGCGAGGGCATCGGAGATCTCCAGGAACTCCTTGAAGTCGGCCCCGGCGATGAAGTTATCCGCCTTGGCAGAAGCCAGCACGCAGGCCTCGATCTCGGGGTCCGCGAGCGCCTGGTCGAGCGCCGCCTGGAATGCCTTGAAGAAGCGGCTGGACAAGACGTTGACCCTGCTCTTCGGGGTGTCGAAGACCAGGACACCGATGCCATCCGGGCGCTTTTCGAGCCGGACGGCGCCGGGCTCCAGAGCTTCACTCTCCACCATGTTCCTCCTTGCCGGGAGCCATCTAGATCCGTTCCAGGACCATCGCGTGGCCCTCTGCACCCGCAGCACAGGCGGATACCAGGCCGTATCGAGCGTTGTCCGCGATCATCCGGCGGGCGGCCGTGGTGACGAGGCGGGCTCCGGTCGCGCCGAAGGGATGGCCGATCGACAGGGAGCCGCCCCAGACGTTGGTCCGTTCGAGGTCGACCTTGCCCACGATCTCTGGACGTCCGAGGCGGTTGCGGCAGAACTCGGGATCCGCGAGCAGGCGAATCGTGGCCACCATCTGCGCGGCGAAGGCCTCGTGAAGCTCGAGCACGCCGATCTCATCCAGGTGCAGACCTGCACGATCGAGGGCCAGGGGAATCGCGAGCGTTGGCCCGAGGAGGAGCTCCTCGCGAGGATCCATCGCCACGAAGGCGGACGATTTGATTGCGGCCAGTGGCTGCACCCCGAGCTCGGCTGCCTTGTCCTCGCTCATCAGGAGCACGGCGGCGCCTCCGTCGGTGAGGGGCGAGCTGTTGCCGGCCGTCACCGTGCCGAACTGGCGATCGAACACCGGCGGCAAGGTATCGAGCTTGGCCATGGTGGAGTCCCCGCGGATCGCGTTGTCCTGGGTGATCGCCTGGTACGTCGGGGGGGCGAAGGCCCAGACGATCTGGTCGCCGAGCTTGCCGTCAGCCGTGGCCTTGGCGGCGCGATGATGGCTCGAGAGGGCGTATTCGTCCTGGTCCCGGCGCGTGATGCCAAAACGCTTGGCCATGCGCTCGGCGTTGTCGCCCATGGTCAGGCCCGTGGTGAACTCGGCGATCGCCGGCGCCTCGGGTCTGAAATCGCTCGGCTTGAGCCCGGACATGTACTTGAGGAAATCCAGCGGGCCACGGGCCTTCTGGGCCGCGATGAGGCGCTGGCGGACCTTGCGCCGGAAGCGGATCGGGACGTCGGAAAGCGTCTCGACTCCGCCGGCGACCACGATGTCGGCCATTCCAGCCGAGATGGCCTCGACCGCGCTGGCCACCGCGACGTTGGCCGACGTGCACGCCGCCGTGACGGTGAACGCGGGGATCGATAGCGGGAGGCCCGCCGCCAGCGCGATCTCGCGCGCCACGTTGCTCGTCTTGGGCTCGGCCAGGACGGTCCCCATGATCACGCGATCGATCAGGGCCGGGTCGAGGCGATTCCGGTCGACCAGGGCAGAGACGGCCATCGCCCCGAGCTCGTAGGCCATGAGGCCGATGAAGCCGGTCGACGCTCGCAGGAAGGGAGTCCGGCAGCCGTCTACGATGACGGTGCGTCTGCCTGCGAGGCTGGTGGTGGACATGCGCCTGGATCCCCCATCCGGAACGGCACTCGCCGGATCCTCGGCGATGTGCCATGCAGGCGAAGCTTCGCTCGACTGCGTTAGAGGTACGCCCCATTTTACTCGCTGTCACCCGCGCGCACGGGTGACAGCTTCTCGAAAGAGCCGACTGGGCGCGTTCTTCGCCGATCACGAATCCGGTGGGCACGGGGGGGCAGAAGCGAGGGACGACGAGCGGCTGCTGGTACCACGAAAACTTGGTCTGGTCTTAACCAAGCGCGCGCACGCCGGGTTCCCTCGCCTCCGATAAAGACCCTGGCCACCCGATCGGGTCGGGCGGAGGAGAGAGAGGTAGGGTTCAGTTTGCTGAACCCGCAACGGGAGGAGCAACCCATGGGACTGACGGTTACGATCGACACCGGCGCGACCAAGCTCGCCGCCGATGCCATCCGGAGCATTCCTGCTGTCGCCATGCCAGCAGCGCAGGCAGCCAGCCAGGCCGTCGGCAGGATGGCCGCAGACGCGAGCAGCTTCAGCGACGATGCCTTGCAAAAGGCAATGGCCCGGATCGCCGACCTTACTTCCCAGAACGCCCAGCTTGCGTCGCAGGACGCCGCGGACAAGGCTTCGCTCTCCTCCGAGACGACGGCCTATAACCAGGCCGTGGGCGAGATCACCCAGGCCAATACCGTCATCCAGGGCCTCAACGCCCGGGTGGCCCCTGCCGAGCAGAAGGTCGCGAGCGGTACCGCCGAGGTGCAGTCTTTCACCAATGACTGGAACGAGGGCATGAGCGCTTTGGCGCAGTACGCCAACGATGCCAACGGCTGGATGCAGCAGGCCAACCAGATGCTCCAGAACGCCGCGGCCCACATCTCCAACCTGGGCCAGATCTTCCTCAAGTAGGGATCGACCTCAAGGAAAAGATGCCCCGTCGGAGATCCCGCATGGAGGCCGCGCGCCGAGCCGCCGGGCCTCGATGCGTCCAGAGTCGAGGAAGAGAGGAGAGAGTCCATGTCTTCGGTCAATTCATCGTTTGTCCTGCGTCCCGTGCCACCGCCGGTCGCGATGCCGGCGGCCTCGCCGGCGAGCCGTTCATCGGCCAGCACGTGGAGCATGGGAGGCGATAGTTATACGCCCAGCCGGACGGTGCCCCCGCCGGTGGCCCAGCCGGTGCCCCCGCCGGTTTACGAGCCGACGCCCCCGCCGGTGGC
>JAJYIO010000383.1 GCA_021790035.1 bacterium
TCTTCCCGCGGAAGTGGCGGAACGGCAGACGCGCACGCCTCAGGAGCGTGTACCCACAAGGTATGGGGGTTCAAATCCCCCCTTCCGCACCTAGACCGATCCTCGGTTGACTTGAAGCCGAGCGCGCCCAAGAACCTGAAGCCGGAGCGTAGTTTCGTACGTGAGGCGAGGGGCGCGGACCTAAGCCGGGGTCAGGTCAACCTGAAACAGGCTTGAAGGCCGCTCTCGGAGCTCTCGACAGGGCCCGGAGCGGCTTTCTTTGGGCCGGCGTCTCTTTGACCGGCGGCCCCTCTCTGACTCCTGCGCCCGCTCGCTTTCCGGTGAGTTACCCACCGTCTGCGTCGACAGCATTGAACGAAACGCTACCTGCTGTGCTGGGCTACGCAGCTTGCCCGCAGCGGGGGGTAGTTTGCGGGGGGCGAAGGGCCCCTCTCAAGTCACTGCCGGCGCAGCCGGAGCAGAGAGTTTCCCCCTAGACTTCCCGGCACGACGGAACCCCGGGGACCGACGGGATCGGTCAGCCGGCGCCACGTGCGCACCAACAGGGTTCACCCCGCCTTGGAAGGCGGGGCGAAGTGGAGGAGGGTTCGGGAAATTACCAGCGGCGCCTGTGTTTGAGTTCCGATAAGACTATATCGACCGATCGACGGCCAATTCGGTTAACCATGCACCATGCCAAGGGAAAGAGACGTTTAAAAATTTTCGAACCCGCTGCAAAAGAGGGAGCCCCGGAACCGATGACGGTTCCGGGGTGAGAGATAGGTAGGGAGGGTTCTGTTCAGGAAGCTTTCTGGCGGGGGGACCGGTCCGGGGGGCCCGCTCACCGCTCACACCTTCTTCTTGGCGATGAGACCTTACACGGTAGGTTAAGGACAAGAGAAGAGCGCCCCCTGGCCCCATTCTCGAGGTTTTGCAGGGGGTATCGTATTTCCTGGGGCACGAGACCCACGACCGCGCCTTTACCCCTGCAAGGGCCGGATCTCCCCGCTTGGCTCCAGCTTGTGCGCCAATCTTGCGCCGGGCGCTTCGGGCCGCCAGCCATCGCCGGACCATCGAGCTCCAGGGCTTGATACGATCGCCCCCATGAGACGATCTTCGAGTCCGTCCCGAGAGTGTCCGTTCTGTCAGGTCATCGCGGGCGAGAGTGCCGCCGATCTGGTCCTGCGAGAGGATGGCATTCTCGCCATCCTGGACCATCGCCCGCTCGTCGAGGGCCACTGTCTGGTGTGCCCGACCGACCACGTGGAGACCATGCTCGAGCTGCCCGATGGCCGGGTCGGGCCCCTCTTCGTGGCCGTACGGCGGGTGGCCAGCGCGATGAGAGACGCGCTCGGCGCCCACGGCGCGCTCGTGCTCGTCAACAACCGCGTGAGCCAGAGCGTGCCGCACCTCCACATCCACGTCGTGCCGCGTCGGTTCAAGGACGGGCTGTTCGCCCGGCCGTTCTTCTGGGCCCGCCGTCGGTACCCGGCCAGCGAGCGCAGCGCCGAGATCGCCGGCAAGCTCCGCGAGGCGCTGGCATCACCCGGCTCGAACCGGCACCCCGACAGCGAACCCGACCCGGATTAGCGTGCTTCCGGCCTTCAAGAAATGGAGCCGGAAGCGATTCAGTTGGTGGCGACGCCCAGGGCGTTGACGACGCCGCTGCCCGTGTAAGGGTTGTAACCGGATCCGATGGCTGCACGGCGGATGCGCTCGGCGATCGCCATGGGCGGATCGGCATGGGCGGCGATGGCGATCGCGGCGACCCCTGACGTGAAGGCGCTGGCCATGCTCGTGCCGGCCATGTAGGACCAGGGCGCCGGTCCGAGGGTGATCCCGTCGATCACGTGCGGAATCGCCCGGGTGCTCCACGTCGAGAAGACCAGATCGCGGGGATCGACGATGACCGGACCGGTCTGCGCGTTCCAGCCGACGCCGCCGCCCGGCGCGGCCACCTGGACCATGGGGCTGCCCCAGTTGCTGTAGACGGCAAAGGCGTCGAAGTTCTTCTGGCCGACCGGACCGACCGCCGAGGCCCCCAGAACCAGGGGCAGGTCGGCGGGAATGTGCACCCATCCGGAAGTCCGGTCTTCCTCGGCATCGTTGCCGACCCCGGCCACCACCAGGCTCCCGTTCATCGTGGCGTAGCGAATCGCGCGCTCGTAGGCCATCGCCGCGTCACCCGTGGCGCCGGCGCCCCACTGCAGGCGATCCTCGAGGCTGAGGTTGATCACGTTGGCATGGTGGTCGGCCGCATACCGGATGCCCTCGAGAATATCGAAGTCATCCCCGTACGCATCCTTGTCGAGGACCTTGACCGACATGATCCTGGCCAGGGGCGCCACGCCGGCGACCCCGGTCCCGTTGCGCGCCGCGGCGATGATGCCGGCGACGTGACTGCCATGGCCGTTGAGGTCGGTCAGGTCCTCGCCGGGCACGAAGGACCGCGAGTCCGCGAGATCCAGATTGGGGGCCAGATTCGGGTTATTGGCGTCGACGCCCGTGTCCAGCACGGCCACCGTGACACCTTGACCCTGGTCTCCGGCAGCCCAGGCCTGTGGCGCCTGGACGACGTTCAGCCCCCATTGAAGACTCTGGAACGGCTGCAGATCCCCCTCCGGAGCCGGCGCGGGCACGTCCTCCACGCAACCGCCCAGGATGTGCAGGCGCGGCCGCATCGGATCCCGGGTGACCTGCTCTACCGCAGGATCCCCGGTGACAGCCGAGAGGGCGGCGTCCGCGATGGACGCGATGTCGAGTTTCGAATCAAAGCCTCGGACCTGTCCGCCCATCGCGTGGACTCGGGCCGCGAACGATGCGAAGCCGGCACCGGGCTTCAAGACGACCAGGAGCTGACTCGCCGTCAGCGCCATCACCCCCCGATCGCTACCGGCAGATGAAATCGTTCGGAGCTCGCCGCCGGCCCGAGTTGCAGAAAGCGCCTGGCGATCGCCCCCCGAGCCGCCGAGACCCGCAGATCTCGTTCCAGAAGTCCTGGTTCCCGGAGCGTACGGGGCTGCGCACGCGGCAAGCGAGAGCGCGAGCAGGAGCCCGCCGGCTCGGATGGTTCTGGCCATGAAAATCTTCCCCCGTACTGTCGCCTTGCGTGGACGCGGGCTTGGTTATGTTTATCGGAGCTGTACCAGAAATAAAAACCGCAAATCAAGCCAATCACTGGACGTTTGGACGCAAGTTATCCAAAGTTGTATGTAGTATGAACATCACTCGCCAGCTTTATCGTGCGACGCGTCGCATTACCGCATTGTTGCCGCGTCGCCCGACAATGCTCGCCTGGTAGTTCGGACATTACCTGGCACTTGCCAGATTGTGGCCAGAATATTGAAAGAATGGCAGTATCCCTGGGCTATTCGATTCTTTTGTCCGATGATCTGGGTAGAAGCCCAGTAGCAAGCACGCGGACCAGCCCCGCGCATGGAGGATCGACACATGCTCGTCAATTCGGAGATCCGTAAATT
>JAJYIO010000384.1 GCA_021790035.1 bacterium
AGGTGCCGCGTGGACCCCTTGACGGTCGCAGGGTTGCCCGAGACCAGGGTAAAGGGCGGCACGTCGACCTTCACGACGCTCCCGGCGGAGACGATCGCCCCGTCGCCCACCGTCACGCCCGGCAAGATCTTGGATCCCGGTGCGATGAAGGCGTATCTGCCGATCCTGACCGGTGCGACCTCGAATCCGACCTTCTCGGCCTCGGGAACCTCGAAGTAATGCCGGCCGTAGAGCCGCACGGCCAGGTGGGAGCTGTGGGTGAAGATCCCGACCCACGCCCCGAGCTGCGCGCCCTCGCCGATCTCGATCCCGCCCGTGCCGTCCAGGATGCTGTAGTGCCACACGAAGACGTTGTCGGCGATCGCGATCCGCTCTGGATGGACCAGGCAGGCGGTGTCGCTCAGGCGGGTCCGCGGTCGGAACACGCCATCGGCACCGGTGAATCCGTACAGCATGTGCGGCGCCTTGATCTCGCGGATCCAGTCCTGGACGCGGTCGCGGAGCGCTCGCTTGAGGTGGCGAAGGATCGACACGGCAAATTCCCCGACAGGCCGAGAAGGGACCGTCCGGCCCCGGAGGGCTCCTGGCTGGAGTGGCTGGCCCCCGAGGAGGGAAACGGAGCCCGGTTGCAAAGCGGTGGCATGCACATGGGTATGCGGCGACGGCCGCTTCCTGGATCCCTGCGTGCGCTTGCCACGAGCGCGAGAGGGATTCGCTCGAACTGAAAACGATCTAGCCAGATCCGGTGCCCGGGTGGATCGGACCTGCGACCGATGAAGTTTGGCCGGCCGACACTACCCTCGCCAGTCCGGTTGCGGGTCCATGGATGCAGGCCGGCGATCGCCCGGGGTTGCCAGAGGCCATCTCGAACTTCACCGGAGAGGACGCATGGTCGAGATCGCAACATCGTCCCCCTTCTGGTCCCTCGGCGGCGGATCCGAACCAGCTTTGATCTCGGACCGGGGTCAATCGCTCACCTACGACGCCCTGGCCAAGCTAGCGGACGACATCGCCGCAACCATGCCAGACCGCCATCGCAAGCGCCTGGGCCTGGTGCTCGCCACGAACCGGCCAGCGGCGCTGGCAGGTTACCTCGCCGCGCTGCGGGCCGGAGATGCCGTCTGGCTGCAGGATGCGAGGGTCGACCCGAGCCTCGCCGGCCCGGCCATCGATACCTACCGACCGGACTGGATCTGGATGCCAGCTGACGGAATCGTTCCGGAAGGGTACCGGTCCTCGCTGCGACCCGGGTGGATCGGCCAAACCAGGCCCACCGCAACAGAGTTCAAGCCGGGATCGGCGGACTACCGGATGGTCTGGCGGATCGAGGATCCTGGCCATGCGATTTTCGCCGATCTCGCCGTGCTGCTCTCGACCTCCGGCTCGACCGGCAGCCCCAAGCTCGTCCGGCTCTCGCACGCGAACCTCCAGGCGAACGCCGCCGCCATCGCCTCCTACCTGGGACTTGCCGGCGACGAGCGGCCCATCACGACGCTGCCGCTGGCGTACTCCTATGGCCTCTCGGTCATCAACAGCCACCTGCTGGCCAACGCCGCCATCCTGTTGACCGAGGAGAGCGTGGTCAACCGAGAATTCTGGGACTTCTTCGCGACGGGTCGAGCCACCTCGCTGGCAGGCGTACCCTACCTCTACCGGGTCCTGCACCGGCTCGATCTCTCGGCCATGCGCCTTTTGAACCTCCGTACCCTCACCCAGGCGGGCGGTCGCCTCGACGGGACGCTGGTCCGGTCCTTCGCACAGCTGGCGCTCGATCGCGCCTGGAAGTTCTACACGATGTACGGGCAGACCGAGGCCACGGCGCGGATCAGCTTCCTTCCGCCCGAGCTCGCGCTCGCAAAGGCCGGTTCCATCGGCGTGGCGATCCCGGGCGGGCGCCTGGACATCGACTCCGCGAGCCAGGAGCTGATCTACCGCGGGCCGAACGTGATGCTCGGCTATGCCAGCGCTCCCGAGGACCTGGCCCTGGGCGACGTCCAGCTTGGCGTGCTCGCGACGGGCGATCTCGGCTACCAGGATGACGACGGCCTGTTCTACGTCACCGGGCGCAAGAAGCGGATGCTCAAGGTCCACGGCCATCGGCTGAACCTCGACGAACTCGAGCGAACCCTCGAATCCGCGCTCGGCAAGGCGGTGGCCTGCGTCGGGGCCGACGAGCGGCTGGTCGCCGTCCTCGAGGAAGACGCCGATCAACCTGCGACCCGTCGCTACCTGACGGAGATCCTCCACCTCTCCCCCCGCAGCTTCGCCATCGTCATTCGCTCCCCGTTGCCCCGGTTCTCGTCCGGGAAGGTGGACTACGGCCGGCTCGAGGCTCTGGTCGCATAGAGTGAAACTTTGATCCTCCCTCGCAAGCTCGGGCAATGACTCGAGGAAACCCGCCGGTTCCCTCGAACTCTCTCCGGCTGCGGGCAAGCGGCTTCGTAGCTCGGCTCTTCAAATGGCGAAGTCTCAAGTTTGAAGGATGCTGTCCGTCCGCGGTCGCAAGCTCGGGCAATGACTCGAGGGAACCCGCGCAGTCAAGAAGAACCCTGCGCCTTGCCACCAGCCGCCAGGTGCCGCATCCAGACCTCGAGCGTCAGGATGCGGCCCAGGCGCTCGTGGCGGTACTCCTTGCCCGACAGGTGTACGTCGAGATCGGTCAGCGCGGACTCGCGCGCGACGTGTTCCACGTAAAGTGCGTCGCGGGCCGAAAGGAGCTCCCGGGCGAACGACCGGCCGGGCTCGAGACGCAGCCAGGCGGGATAGTCGGCATACTGGCGCCAGCCGTACCCGGGCATGCCCAGACTCCGGCGGATCCGATCGTGCACCTGGTCCGCCTTCAGCCGCAGCCCGGTGAGGGCCCAGGGAGCCCAGACGGGCAATCCCGATCGCTGCCAGGCGATCGTCCGGTAGTAACGGGGAAACGCCTTCAGCAGCATGCGTCGGTAGATGCGCCAGCCCAGCCGGAGATCCGGCGGAATGGCCATCGCCAGCTCGATCAGGCGATGGTCCAGGCCTGGCGCCCGGTGGTCGATCCAGGGCTCCGACACCCGCATCCCCGACCGGATGGAACGCCGCCCCCGGTTGAGGAGGGCCCACCATTCCGGGCGGTCCGGCTCGTAGTAAAGGTAGGCCCCGCCCAGCGTCGTGTCGAGGTAGAGACCGGAGAGGTTGACGTCCATGACCGACCGGATCTCGTCAAGCCCGGCCGAGGGGTGGGCGTGCAGCAGCGACACCAACCCGTCCGTGCGCCAGACCGCATCGGCCCGACCGGCCAGCCAGTTCGACGCGGTGATCGGGTGGAAGTGGTGGGGATTCGCGCGGATCGCGGCGGCCCGGCGAGCCAGCTGGAGGTCCACGCAGTTCGGCATGCCGAAGGTCAGGACCGGCACCTGGGCGTGGGACGGCGGCAGCGAAGCGAGGATGGCACGAGAG
>JAJYIO010000385.1 GCA_021790035.1 bacterium
AAGCTCACGGTCCACGAGCCATTCGGGACCGCCACGCTGGACCTGCCGGACGGGCGGCGCCTCGATGTCGCCACGGCTCGGGCCGAGCGCTACGAGAGCCCGGGCGCCTTGCCGGATGTGAGGCCGGCAGCCCTGCTGGCGGATCTCGAGCGGCGCGACTTCACGATCAATGCGATGGCGATGCGGGTCGATCGCGCCGCCTGGGCGCGCATCGTCGATCCCTACGGTGGTATGGCCGATCTGGCGGCGGGATCGCTGCGGACCCTTCACAATCTGAGCGTGCTGGAGGACCCGGCCCGGCTCGTGCGGGGAGTCCGCTTCGAGCGCCAGCTTGGTTTTCGCCTCGAGCCCTCGACCGAGCGATTTGCGCGCTACCTCCTGTCGACGGGTCGGCTCGACGGCATCGGCGGGGAGCGGATCCGGCTCGAGATCAAGAAGCTGCTGGCTCTGGCCGGGCTCGACGTGTCGATCGGGCGCCTGGCCGACCTGGATGGCCTCAGGCTCGTATCGAGCGAGCTGGCACGATCGGGACCGGCCTTTCCCGGCCCCGACGCTCTGACGGCGCTGGGCCGCATCGACGACATGCTGGCTCGGGCCGAGGCTCCCTGGTCGCCTGGCGAGACGCAGGAGGCCTCGTTTCGCGCCAACGGGAAGGCCCTGGTGGCAGATACCGCTACCGTGCGCTTTCGGGCGTCCCTGGCGTTGCTGCTGAGCCGGATCGACGGATCGGACCGTCAGACCGCCGTAGATGCCCTGCATCTGGCCGGAGGCGAAGCCCGCGCAGTGCTGGTGGCTGCCGAGCGGGGAGCCGCGGTGGCCCGGCGCCTCGAGGCTCTGCGGGACGCTCGACCCAGCCATCGCTACGAGGCATTGCGTACAGAGCTCCTGGATACCCTCGTGTTGGCCGGGGCCCTGGCCCCCGAGACTCCGGGCGAGCTCGTGCTGGAGCACCTGCGCAGTCGCCACCTTCATCTGACGGGCGTCGACGGCCACTGGTTGCAAGCGCAGGGCGTCTTGCCCGGTCCGGAGCTGGGGCGGATCCTCGGCGAGACGCTGGCGGCCGTGCTCGATGGGGAGGTCGTGGGCCCCGAGGCCGAGCGAACCTTCGCCTTGCAACGGGTCCAGGAGAGGATCCAGCGCGATCTGCCGCTGGGTTGACCGGCCCCAGAAGCCAGGATCGGTCGCAGGGGGCTTGGTCGAGCGGCCCGAGTACCGCAGGCGCGTTGACAGATCGTCACGATCCTGGTCGAGTTCCATCGCATGTTCGGATTCGTGAATTTCTCGGCTGGCCCGCACTCGCTCTTGCTCCAGCTTGCCGTCGTGCTGCCGGTATTCCTCCTCTCGATCACGTTCCACGAATTCGCGCACGCGGCCACGGCGAGCGCACTGGGGGATCCGACGCCCGGACGAGCTGGACGGGTGACGCTCAATCCCCTGGCCCACCTCGATGTCCTCGGCACCTTCATGATCTTGTTCGGCCCCATCGGCTGGGCCAAGCCGGTGCCGATCGACGAGCGGTATCTCGGCCGCTGGGGAACCGTCCTGGTCAGTTTCGCGGGACCGCTCGCCAACTTCGGACTCGCGGTGGCGGCGCTGTGGATCCTCAAGCACGCGGCCGCGCCTGTTCGCCCCCTCGAGCTGGCCTTCGAACTCAACTTGACGCTGGCGGTCTTCAACCTGTTGCCGATCCCGCCCCTCGACGGTTCGCAACTCGTTCGGGGTCTTCTTCCGCAGCGTTGGCGCCCCGGCTATTACCAGCTCTTGCCTTACGGCATCGTGATTCTCCTCGCGCTGGTCTGGCTTCCCGGCGGGGGTGCGTTGATCGGCCACGTGATCGACGCGGCGGCGAGATGGCTCGATCGTCTGATTCCGTGAGCTTTCTCGCGCCATGAACGGCCACTGCCCGCAATGACGAGCTTCCAAGACCTGCAGCGGCGCGTGCGCCAGGTCCTGTATTACCTGTGGGTCCGCCCGGATCCCGACGACCTGCGACGGGCCGCACTCCTCTTGCCGCCGGCACTGTACGGCGTGTTCCTGCAGATGACCCCTGCGGACCAGGCTCACGGGGCGCGGGTCGCGAGGCGCCTGGCGAGGCTTTCGGCACCCGATCACGTGCTGGCAGCCGCATATCTTCACGACGCCGGCAAGCCTCCGGGCTACGGTCTCTGGTGGCGCTGCCTGATGGTGGCGTTTCCGGGGGATCCACCGGACCCGGATCGCTCGGCCCGCAGTCCCCTCGCCCGTGCCCGGCAGACCTATCACCACCACGCCCGGCATGCCGCCGAGGCGATCGCCGGGGCCGGCGGGTCGGTCGAGGTGATCGCGCTCGTGGAGGGCATTCGGGGTACGCCGTGGCTCGCGGAGTTCGAGCACGCCGACGACGAGGGCTAGACCGACTTTCGGTTGACCTGAGACAGGTCTAGGCCTTTACCCGGACGCCCCCAGGAGCCCTTCGAGTCGTGCGGCCAGAGCCGTCGCATCTCCTTTGATGTGCAGCGTCTTGTCCCGCGACTTGTGCCCAGAGGTCAGCTCCACGTCGCGGCGGGAAACCTCGAGGAGCTTCGCGAACAGCGACCGGCAGGCCTCGTTGGCCGCGCCGTCCACCGGCGGGGCCGTCAGCCGGACGCGCAGCCGGCCACCGGCCCGGCCTTCCAGGGCGTCGCGACTGCCCCGCGGTTGAACACGGACACGGACGATCAACCCATCGGCCCGGGCCTCGATCTCTTCGGTCAAGGGCTCCGCAGGCCCTAGAAGCGGTCTGCGAAGACCGGCTGCTGGGCCTGGGCCTGCCAGACGATGTCGCCCGACTGGTCGACCTCGATGACGCGGTTGTTGCCCGTGTCGGCGATGAGGGTATTGCCCGTGGCCAGGCGGCGGGCCGAACTCGGGTTGTTGAGCTGGATGTTGCCGGTCTGGGACCCAGCTCCGATCATCCACACCAGCATGTCCTGCTGGTTGATCTCCATGACCCGGTCGTTGCCGGAATCGCAGACGAGGGTATCGCCGTTGGACAGGCGTTGCGCCATATCGGGGTGGTTGACGATGTTGGTTCCGCCACCCAGCGCCCAGACGATCGAGCCGCTCGGGTTGACCTCGATGATGCGGTTGTTGCCCGTATCGGCGATCAAGGTATCGCCGCTGGGGAGACGCTCGGCCCACTGCGGCGCCAGGAGACCCGAAGAGTAGGACCAGACCTTCTGGTTGGAACCGTTGAGCTCCACGACCTGGTTATCCCCGGTGTCGGCGACCACGACCGTGTTGTTCGCTGTCAACGACGCGCCGTGCGGGTCAGAGATCCCGCCCATGCCCATCTGCCACCAGGAGCGCCCGGTGTAGGAGGTCACCTCGTTGCCCGTCGTGCCGAACATGGAAACCTGATTGCCGCCGCCGTCAGCCACCAGCACGTCGCCGTTGGGCGCGAAGACGGCG
>JAJYIO010000386.1 GCA_021790035.1 bacterium
CGAAGTTGGTGACCTCGGTGTCCTCGTTGATCACCAGCAGGCGTCGCGTCTTGCGGAGCGACTTGCGGAGCGTCGGCATGTCGACGGGATAGAGCGTGCGAAGGTCGATCACATCGAACGACAGGCCCTCGCTGGCCAGCTGAACGGCGGCTTTGATGGCCAGGGGAAGGGTGCGGGCGTAGGACACGACCGTCGCGTTCGTGCCGGCGCGGACGACGGCCGCCTCGCCGATGGGTACGAATGCTGCCTGGACGTCCGGCCAGTCCGCTTGCCATCCGGTCGTGTCACCGATCACGGGCTTGTTGATGCGGCGGTTGAGTTCTTTCTCGTCGGCGGGTTCGCCCGGGATCAGATCGGAGGTCTTGGCTCGCAAGAGGGCCTTTGGCTCCAGGAAGAGCACCGGATCGGGATCGGCGATCGCCGATAGCATCAGGCCATAGGCGTCCACGGCGTTGGACGGGCAGACGATCTTCCAGCCCGGGATGTGCGAGGCGATGCTCTCGAAGGAATGCGAGTGGTAGATCGAGCCGTGGATGCCTGAACCCACGGGGGTCTTGATCACCAGTGGCACGCCCCACCTGCCGTAGCTGCACCACCGCGTGTTCCCGGCCAGCTTGAGCAGGTCGATGGTGTTGAAGATGTAGTCGCAGAACTGGATCTCGGCGACGGGCCGGCCGCCGCCCATCGCGATGCCGATGGCGGTGCCGACGATGCCCCGCTCGTCCAGCGGGCTGTTCCAGGCGCACTTGATCCCCTGGGTGGCGGTGAACACGCCCCCCAGCGGCGGCCCGACGTCCTCCCCGAAGACGTCGGTCAGCCCGAGGTTCTCCTCGGCATAGTGGAGGGCGAGGCGGATGCCCTGCGCCATGGTCGCCATCGTTCGAAACCTTTCCCTGAATGGCCTGGCCCGGCCTACGTCCGCACCGGCTCGGCGAAGATGTGCTTCCAGATATCGGTGCCGTCGGGGTACGGCTCGCGATGGACCTGGTCATAAGCCGAGCGAACCTGCTCGCGCCACTGGCTCCAGACGGCATCGCAGTCGGCGCGGCTCATGGTCCCTTCGGCGATGAGCTTGTCCTCGAAGAGCGCGATGCAGTCGGGTTCGCCCTCGATGCGGTTGGCGCCCGATGCCGACGAGTGGCCATAGAGCCGGCTGACGTCAGCCTGGAGGCAATAGGGCCGCCGCTCGGTTCGCACGTAGTTCATCGCCTGTGCGATGGCATTCCACGTCGCCTCGACATCGTTGCCGTCGACCCTCGAGTTCTTGATCCCGAAGGGCGTTGCCAGGTCGTTGAGGCTGGTGGTCGGCCACTGGGAAGACGAGGCGGTCGAGATTCCCCACCGGTTGTGCGTGACGATGATGAGGATCGGCAGCTCGTTGCCCGGACGACTCGCCCAGGTCAGACAGACGTGGAAATCCCCTTCCGCCGCGCCGGCGTCGCCACCCGTCACGATCGTGATGCCCTGCCCGCCGTGGCGCTTCTGTACCAGGGCCGTGCCCGGGGCCATCGTGTACTGCGTCTCGATCGTGGGACTCACGGGCACGATGTTCCACTCGGGAATCGCGTAGTGCTCCACGAACTGACGCCCACCGGAGAAGGGATCCGAGGCCGTGGCGCGCATCTGTCGCAGGTGATCGATGGGCTCTACCCCCATCGCGATGGCCGTCGGCCCGCCCCGGTAGTGCAGATGCAAGAAGTCGTGGTCGGGGCCCTGGCCCTTGTCTACCTGGAGCCCGAGGCAGATGCCGAAGGCCTCCTCGCCGGCCCCGCCGATCCAGAAATGACCCTCACCCTTCTTGTTCATCGAGATCGCGGTCTCCTCGGTGAGCCGCGTCTTGACCATCAGGTCGTGAATCTGGCGCCTGCGCGCCGCGTCGAGAGTGGCCATCGTGAAGTGGCTCCTTCGTGTCCGGCGATCCGGGATTATTACTTATTCTAGCGCCGGGGCCAGGGGACGTCGATAGCAGGCGATCGCCCGACCGAGATGCCTTCCTCCGCCCTGGCCCAACCGCTGAGCGGCCCGGTTTGGTACGATAGGTGTTCCAAGAGTACATCAGCGTGGCCTTCAAGACCGATAGAGCTTCCGCGACCACCCCGACCATGTCCCAAACGGTTGTCGTTCGAAACCGGGGCGCCAGGCCTCTGGGCGTCCGCATCATAGGCGGGTTGCTGCTGCTTGGCTTCGGGTCGGTGGTCGGCTTCCTCTCCGGGGCCGGCGCGGGCGCGGTCTACAATCGCCTGGTGCCCGAACGCGCCCTCATCGTCAGCCTGATCCCCCGGATCTCGCAGCATACCTTCCGCCTGGTGACTCATCACGGGGTGCTGGCTGCCATCATCGACCCCAAGCGGGTCCGGATCGACCTGGCTCGAGGCTGGACCGTCGAGCAGACGGCTTTTCAAGACCGCGATGCGCTGCTGTACTTCACGGGCCCCTTCTTCGAGGAGGAGGGCGGCTCGGGATACGACGCCAAGATCATCGGGGATGTCTACTTCTACGGCCAGCTGACGCTGGCGGACAAGGACAGCCGTGGGTTTGCCGCTCGCCGCTATTTCATGGCGATAACCAAGGGCGGGCGGCTCCACTTCGGTTACGGGGCCTGGCAAGATGGCTATCAGAACCGGTACGACGTCTTCGTCGGCGGTCTCGGATACCTCTATGCCGCGGAGCCCCCGCCGCCCGATTACAGCAATCCATACTCTGGCCTGACGCAGCGTATCCACGACGTCATTCCTCGCGAGCGCCTGGTGGTGGGCAAGGATGGCGACGGACACCTGGTCGTCATCAAGACTCCCCCCACGACTTCGCAAGGGGCGATTCGCGTGGCGCGTTCCCTCGGGCTGGTCGAGGCCTACTTCCTCGACCAGGGCAACAAGGCTCGCTTCATCGCGCCCGGTCAGGTCGACGATCGCCCTCGCTACAATCTTCCTTACCTGCTGCGGGTGGCCTATCGCGACAAGGCGTGGCACCCGATCTCGGGCGAGGTGGTGCAGCCCCGCTGGCCCGAGGCGCCCTACCGCTCCCGCCGACTTCGCCTGGAGCGATTGCGCCGACTCCGGCTCGAGCGCGAGCGGCGGTTGCGCCGGGAGGAGATCGACCAGGCCGTCCCGGTGGCCACCCCGATGCCGGCTCCGCTGGTAACTCCGGCCCCGGACTCCGATCCGTTCGCGAACTAGGCGGAAGGTGCGACTCTCCCTCGGCTGCGCTCGGGCCGTGACTCGAGGGAACCCGAGGTAGCGCAGATTCCGCTTTGAAGAATGCCGTCCGCGAGGCGGCCGGCGGCGCTACCGGCCTATACGCCTTGTGGGGCGCCGGCGCGCTTCTTGAGCTCCTCGATCACCGCCGGGATGACCTGCTGGAGATCCCCGACCACGGCGACGTTGGCCACCTTCATGATCGGGTTAAAATGAAATAAAGCCC
>JAJYIO010000387.1 GCA_021790035.1 bacterium
CTCGACCCGAAGCAGAACGGCTCCGAGACGCTCGAGAAGAGATCCTACCGAGATCGTGAGGCGCTGCGGGAAGCCCTCCAGCGCACCGGGGGTGGAGGCCGAGACGATCTGTTCGATGTTCTCGCGACTCGTCTCCAGCACGAACCCACGCTGCTCGCGCCGTGAGCCCAGGATGATGCCGTCCCGGACCGGCGGATCGAGGTCGGGCGAGATCTCGAACGCCCCCAAGAGGGCCACTCGCCGCATCCTGTTTGCCACGTTTGCTCCTAGGCAGGAAATTGCCGCGTCAAATTATAGCACGCGCCCGTCCCTCGCCCGCACGGCGCGTTTCGAGTCACCGGGCTCTTCCGGGACCGGTCCCACAGCCATTTCTTGCTCGCTCTTCCGGTTGGAGCGATACTTCGTAATCCTTTCCGGGAGGCGGTCGCGGTTGCGCCGGTCTTGGGCGGATCAGTTCTTTCGCGACCCCCTGCAAGGACGGTTACGGCCACAGTAGAGAGAAGGTGCGAAGATGGACCTGTCTAAGATCCGCAACGTCGTGGTGCTCGGGCCGTCGGGGTCAGGCAAGACCAGCCTCGTCGACGCCCTGGTGTTCGGGGCCGGTGCCCACACCGAGCGCGGTTCGATCGAGCATGGCAACACAACCACCGACTTTGACGAGGAAGAGATCCGGCGCCACCACTCCATCGGCACGGCGTGGGCCAACGTCTCGCACGATGGCTACGAGCTCAACTTCATCGACACCCCCGGTAAGGGCGATTTCCAGGTAGACATGCGGTTCGGCCTCTGGGCCGGGGATGCCGCCGTGCTCGTGATGGACGCCACCCGCGGCGTCGACGCCACCAGCAAGAAGGTGTTCAAGCTCGCCCACGATCGCGGCATGCCGTTGATGATCGTCATCAACAAGGTCCATGCCGAGAAGTTCACCGACTACGCGGAGCTCGTCAAGACCATCAAGGAGCATCTGACGCTCAACGCGACTCCGTTCGTCCTCCCCCACGGCCTGGGACTCGACTTCAAGGGGGTGGTCGGTCTGGTCAACCCCCAGAACGTGCCCGGCGATGTCGCGGGAGAGGTCGAGAAGGCGAGCACGAGCCTCGTCGAGACGGTCGCCGAGCTCGACGAAGCCCTGATGAACAAGTACTTCGAGGCGGGCGCCCTCGCCTCCGACGAGGTCATGACCAACCTCCGCAAGGGCGTGATTTCCGGCAGCATCGTGCCGATATTCTGCTGCGAGGCCAAGGAAAATCTTGGCGTCAAGGAGATCCTGGCGGCCATCGAGGACTACCTGCCGGCTCCGGCCGATCGCGCCCCGCTGGAGATCAAGGATCTCGACTCCGATCAGACGACGACCTGGAAGTCCGACTCCGCCCAGCCGGCTGGCGCCTTCGTCTTCAAGACGATATCGGACCCGTTCGTGGGCAAGATCTCGATCTTCCGGGTCTTCTCGGGTGAGTTCAAGCAAGACGACCAGCTTCGCAACGCCAACCGCAACGCTACCGAGCGCCTGGGCAAGATCTTCAAGATGGTTGGCAAGAAGCAGGTTCCCACCGACAAGCTGATGGCCGGCGAGATCGGAGCGATCGCCAAGCTCAAGGAGACCCTCACGGGAGACACCCTCGTTGCAGGTGGCCGGAACTTTGCCCTCGAGCACGGAGCCATGGTGCCGTCGATCTTCTCCGTCTCGATCGCCCCCAAGGCCAAGGGTGAGGAAACCAAGCTCGCCGAGGCCTTGCGCCGCCTCGAAGAGGAGGATCCCAGCCTCTCGCACTCGGCCGAGGCCGGCACGCATCGCACGGTGCTCTCTGGCCAGGGCCAGACCCACCTCGACGTCACGATCGATCGCCTCAAGAATCGATTCCACCTGGATGTCGCGGTCTTCGAGCCCAAGATCCCTTACCGCGAGACCGTTCAGGGCAAGGCCGAGGGCCAGGGCCGCCACAAGAAGCAGACGGGCGGCCGCGGGCAGTTCGGAGACTGCTCGTTGCGCATCGAGCCGCTAGCCCGGGGCGAGGGCTTCAAGTTCGTCGACGAGATCAAGGGGGGCGTCATCCCCAACTCCTACATCCCCGCCGTCGAGAAGGGCGTGCGAGAGATGTGCGAGGAGGGCATCCTCGCCGGCTATCCCATCGTCGACGTCCAGGTCGCCGTCTACTTCGGCAGTTACCATCCGGTCGACTCGTCCGAAATGGCTTTCAAGATCGCCGCTCACCTGGCCATGAAGAAGATCTTCCCCGAGGCCAAGCCGGTCATCCTCGAGCCCATCTTGGGCGTGATCGCCACGGTTCCAGAGGAGAGCGTCGGCGACACCATGAGCGATCTCAACACCCGCCGCGCCCACGTCGAGGGGATGGACGGCGGCACCATCCGCTGCCACATGCCGATGGCCGAGCTGGCCGGGTTCCTCCAGGCGCTCAAGTCCATCACCAAGGGCCAGGGCTCGGCCGAGGCGACCTTCAGCCATTACCAGGAAGTTCCACCGAACATCCAGCAGAAGCTCGTCGAAGAGGCTCGCAAGGAGCACGAAGAAGAGCTGGCTGCCAAGTAGCGCGCCGCCAGCCAGGGCGCTTTTCGGATGCGTCGATAAGGCCAGGAGAACAAAGTGGGCCCGGTTGCGGTAGAGCAACCGGGCCCACTTCACACGGGAGAACCGTCTACATTCGAACTACCGCGCAGACGGGTGCGCTGCGACCAGCGTGCGGCGGGCGCGGCCGCCATTCTCGACCCGTTCCTTGAGAGCCCGGCCGGCGACCCAGACGGCACTCTTCTTGGACGGAATATCGAGGACGGCGCCGGTGCGCGGATTGCGTCCCTGGCGTGCGGCCCGGGTCCGGACCCGGAAGGATCCGAAACCGACGAGGGTGACCTTCTGGCCCCTGGCCAGAGCGCGGACGATCGAGTCGAGGGTCGCATTCAGGCACTCGGCAGCATCCTTCTGGGATACGTGGGCCTTGGCGCTGATGATACGGACGAGGTCTTCTTTGTTCATTCCATTCCCTTTCCGGCGGCGGGCGGATAACGAAATTTAATGAATTAAATTATCGGCTTCCTGCTTGCGTTCGTCAAGCGGCATGTTTCGGCCGATCGCTCCGGGGAGGCGAGCGATCAGGGCACGAGATGCCCTCTCGGTACCGGCAGAAGGCCGCCCCGGCCCCGAGCCCGCCAGGAGAGACCGCAGCCCCGGGCGGTCCGCTCGCGTGTTACCATGGGAGAATCGTCCGGGACGAGCCCTCTGCGCGGCCATGAGCCGGCGCGCCGTTCGTTTCCGACGGTACGAGCCTCCGCCGCGATGCCGATGCTATCGCGAGCCGGGTTTCGATCGGCGACGTCTGCCCCCTGCTCCACGTGCGCGGGGGCCGGATCTCAAGGGAGGGATGCGCTATCTCCGGACATTCCAAGTGGGCCCAGATCAAGCGCGAC
>JAJYIO010000388.1 GCA_021790035.1 bacterium
TACGCAGCGCCAAGTTCTGGCCCAACGCACACTCGCTGTGCGCACGGGGCCAGGCGGGCCGCCAGACGCTTTACGACCCCTACCGCCTCACCGTTCCGCTCAAGCGGAGCGGCCCTCGTGGCTCGGGGCGCTGGCAGGTGATCTCCTGGGAGCAACTCATCTCTGAGGTTGTCGCTGGCGGTCGGCTCTTCCAGCATGTGATCGGCGAAGAGGATCGCAGCGTGACTGGGTTCATGGGCCTCTGGGACGGAGGGCTGGGACGCTTTCGCCCAATCGTCAAGGATGACCCGTCTTTGGGTCCCGAGACCAACGGGCTGGTTGTCTACTACGGATCTGCCGAGAATGGCCAGACCGACATGCTCGCCCGGTTCACTGCGGCTTTCGGTACGGTGAACCTTGAGGCCGCCGACGCCATCTGTGACCTCAATCGGATGCAGGCGACCATGCTCTCGCTGGACGGGATGACCGACCCTATGAAACCGGACATCGCCAACGCCGAGTACATCCTGTTCTTCGGCGTCAATGTCCTCACGGCGAGCTTTCCCATGCAGGCCTTTGCACGCAAGTTGGTAGAGGCCGTGGCATCAGGTAGCCTCCGCTACGACGTGGTCGACGTCCGTGCCGGGAACGCCGCGCTCCACGCGAACCGGTCGATATATGTGAAGCCGGGCGGCGACGGAGCCCTCGCGATGGGGATGATTCGCTGGATCCTAGAGCAGGACGCCTATGACGCGATCTACCTCTCGTTGCCGAGCCAACAGGCCGCGACTGCCGTCGGCTCGCCGACCTTCACCAACGCCAGCTGGCTCGTCGTCGCCGAACCCAGTCACCCGGCCTACGGCACCTTCCTAACCGAGGCCCAGGCCGGACTGGTCCACGGGGGCATGTCTGCCGACGGTGCTGCGCTGAGTTCGACGGGCTCGATGGGCTCAGGCACCAGTTCAGGTGTGGGGACAGGTCCGGTAGTCATCAACCGCGCGACTGGCATGCCCATGGCGGCCGCGGGCGTAGCTCACGGTGAGCCCTGGCCCTCCGGCGCGCTCTCGACCGTGCCCGTCAAGGTGAACGGCATCACCTGCAGAACGAGCCTCCAGCTCCTCTATGTGGAGGCGCAGCAGTTCACGCTGGAAGACTACGCGAGCGCTGCCGGCCTGTCGGTCGACACGATCGGCACGCTGGCACGGGAGTTCACGAGCCACGGCCGCAGGGCCGTTGCCGACTTCGGGCGCGGCCCGGCGATGCATACCAACGGGTTCTACGCCTGCCGTGCGGTCATGACGCTCAACTTCCTCGTCGGCAACCTCGACTGGGTGGGCGGCTACGTAGTCGGTGGTGGCGGCTCCGACTACGCTGGCGCAAGCGCCGGTGCCCCGTACGCGCTCGGCTCGTGGCCCGGTCAGCCCACCGGCGTGCCCACCGGCGTGCCCATCTCGCGAAGCGGCGTCGCCTACGAGAGTTCGTCGGAATACGCCGCCGCGATGATGGCTGGTCGCAACCCCTATCCAGCCACTAGACCCTGGTTCCCCTTCGGCGGCGGGCAGTGGCCCGAGATGTTCGCTGGCATCTACCAGGGCTATCCCTACAGCGCCAAGATCCTTCTGCAGCACATGGCGAACCCGGCTTGGAGCTCGCCTGCGATGGCAGGTGCGGACGACCCCTCGCTGCCCTGGCAACGGCTGATGCGCGATACGGAAAAGGTGCCGCTCTTCATCAGCATCGACACCGTGATCTCCGAAAGCTCCGCCTACGCCGACTACATCGTGCCCGACGGCTGCTATCTGGAGTCCTGGGAGTTTCCGGCGGTCTGGCCAGTCGTGCCTACCAAGGCGCAAGGCGTGCGGCGGCCAGTCGTCGATCCGGCGACAGCAAGGACCCCGGCCGGCCAGGCGATGACGATGGAACAGTTCCTCATCGATGTGGCGAAGGCCCTGGGGCTCCCAGGCTTCGGAAGCAAGGCGTTCACCGAGGGTGGCAACCTCGACACCCGCGAGGACTACTACCTGAAGATGGTCGCCAACATCGCCTACGACCCGACGTTCCAAGCGTGGGGACGGGACGGCCTCGTCTCCCTCGGTCCGGTCCCAGACGCGAGCGCGGATGAGATCCAGGCCATCGCCCCCCTGCGGGCTCGACACCCCAAGGCCCTCAGACCATCCGAGTGGCGCAAGGTCGCCTATGTGCTCACTCGCGGCGGCCGCTTCGAGGACTATGAGGCGGCCTACCTCCCGAATGAGGAGACCCGAGGCCGACTTTTGGACGCTGCTACGAGTCTGGTCGTGAGCACCGGGATCGACCGCTGGTCACGGGCGCCGGACCAGCTCACGCCGGACCAGGTGCGGGCGGGCTTCGTGCGGGCCATCGGGACCCCACGTCCTGGGCTCGCCAACCCGTCGTGGGCCGCCTACCGGTACGGCCAGGGAGGCGTCCCGTGCCAGATCTACAACCCCGATATCGCGGCTGCGCACCACCCCTTCACCGGCAAGGCGTTCTGCGGCACCGCCCGCTATGAGCCGATGCGCGACTTCGGCGGAAGACTGCTCGACCAGATCGACCCGCCTGAGCGCTACCCCTTCGTCCTCAGCGGGCACAAGGTGACGATCATGAGCCACAGCTACACCGTGGCCGATCCCTGGCTCACCGAGCTTATGCCCGAGGCGTTCATCGACATGAACCCGGTCGACGCATCGCGTCTTGGCTTGGGCGCGGGCGATCACGTTCGGATCCGATCACGGACCTACCCGAAAGGGATCGTTGGGCGCTTGCGCCTCCTTCCCGGCATCCGCCCTGGCGTGGTCACCTTCCCCCACGGCTACGGGCACTGGCAATACGGGGCCGCGTCCAGTTGGATCGACGGCCAGCGCCTGCCCAGCGACCCCGCCCGCTCCGCGCCAGTGCGGCTGAACGCGGTCATGCGCCTCGACCCCACGCTGGCAGCTCCCGACGGGTGGACGATCGGCCTCCTTGATCCGGTAGCGGGAGGCCAAGAATACTTCGAGACCCGGGTTGCCGTGGAGCGGGCGTGAGGATGGCCCGTTGCAGCCGCCCGACCTCCAGAGAGAGAACGTAACGGTGCCTGGCCTCAGCCGCGCGCCCGCCGTCGATGCATTGACCTGCTGTTACGATCTCGTTGCCCGGCTCTATCTCCAAGGCCCCGAGGCGCTACGGCGCCATGCCCTTCCTCCCCTCAATCCGTTGCTCGAGGGACTCGCGGCGATCGAGCCAGCATGGGCAGAGGAACTCGGTAGCCTACTCGCCAGTTGCGACGCCACCGCCGGGCGCGCCGAGCTCCGCGAGGAGCACGCGCGAATCGTCACCGTGCCCTCCGCAGGGCGCTACATTCCGCCGTACGGCTCGGTCTACCTCGACGGCGGGACGCTGTGGGGCCCCTCGACACTTGATGTCTTGCGCTGGTA
>JAJYIO010000389.1 GCA_021790035.1 bacterium
CCCGCAGCAGTGGGGGCATGCGGGGGCTGGCAGGGACCCCGCAGTCACTGCCCCGAAGGGGAGGTTCTTGTGAGGTACGATGGGGTGCGCCCGTGCGCGTCATTTTCGCCCTCTTGATCTGACGAACGTCCAGGTCGCTTCCCGCTCGAGAAAGTAATTCCATGTCCGCACTCATCGAATGCGTCCCCAACGTCAGCGAAGGCCGCCGCGGCGAGGTCATCGACGCCATCTGGGCGGCCCTCGGAGCCGTCCCCGGCGTGGTCTTGCTGGATCGGTCCTCGGATGCCAGCCACAATCGCACCGTGCTGACCTTCGTGGGCGATGGCAAGTCGCTGCGCGAGGCCGTCTTGCGGCTGTACGAGGAGACCCTCGCGCGGATCGACATGCGGATCCAGCACGGCGAGCATCCGCGCATGGGCGCCGTGGATGTCGTGCCGTTCATTCCGGTGCGGGAGGTCGACACCGCCTACTGCGTGGACCTGGCCAGGAGCGTCGGGGCCGCGGTGGCCGAGCGGTTCGACGTGCCGATGTTCCTCTACGCCGAGGCGGCCAGCCGGCCCGAGCGCAAGGTCCTCGCCAACATCCGCAAGGGCGAGTTCGAAGGCCTGGCCACCAAGCTAGCGCAGCCGGAGTGGCAGCCGGACTTCGGCCCGGCCCGGCCCCACCCCTCGGCCGGCGCGTCTGCCATCGGCGCCCGGCCCTTCCTCATCGCCTACAACCTCCAGCTCAACACCGCCGACGTCAAGGTGGCCAAGGAGATCTCCAGGTCCGTCCGGGCGTCGTCCGGCGGGTTGCAGAACGTCCAGGCGATGGGC
Organism: bacterium; assembly: GCA_021790035.1. Classification (GTDB taxonomy): domain Bacteria; phylum Cyanobacteriota; class Sericytochromatia; order S15B-MN24; family VGJW01; genus JAJXWQ01. Next base: position 816 of record JAJYIO010000389.1, read on the forward strand.
GTCTCGCTCGAGGACCGGGGGTGCGCCCAGGTGTCGATGAACCTTCTCAACTTCGAGAAGACGCCCCTCTACCGGGTGCAGGAGCTGGTCAAGGCCGAGGCGCGGCGGTTCGGGGCTACCGTGACGGATTCCGAGATCGTGGGCCTGGTCCCGCAGGCCGCGTTGAACGGGGCCGCCGCGGCCTACCTCCAGGTGGGCAACTGGTCGCCCGATCTGATCCTCGAGGAGCGGATCCGCGCCGAGCGGGAGCGGCACCTGGCCGATTCGGCGCTTCCGGACTTCCTTTCCCGGCTCTCTTCGGCCGATCCGGTCCCGGGCGGGGGCTGCGTGGCTGCCCTGGCGGGTTCGCTCGGCGCGGCCCTGGTGGCGATGGTGGCCGACCTGACCATGAAGCCGGCCTTCGAGGGCGTGCGCGATCAGGCCGAGCGTCTCGGCAAGAGCGGCGAGGCGCTCAAGGCCGATCTCCTGCAGGGAGTCGAGGTCGATGCCAGGGCCTTCGAGGCCGTGATGGCGGCCCTGGATCTGCCCAAGGAGGATGACGCGCAGAAGGCGGTCCGCCGTCAGGCTCTCCAGGATGCGACCAAGGGGGCGGCCGATGCCCCGCTGCTGGCCGCCGAGAAGGCACTGAAGGTCGCCGAGGACGCGAACGAGGCGCTTGCGATCGGCAATCCCGTCGCCGCCTCGGATGCCGGCGTGGCGGCCTTGATGGCACTGTCCGGGGTCGAGGGGTCGCTGCTCAACGTGGCGATCAACCTCGGTTCCATCAAGGACGACGCCTGGGTGCGGGAGCGTCGGGAGCGTGCCACCGCCTTGCTGGCGCGAGTCCGAGCGCTTCGCGCCGAACTCTGGGAGCTGCTGGGCGACAAGATCCCCGAGGTCGCCCGGCTCCTCGAGGTGGGAGTCTAGGCCATGGGGGCGCCTTCGAGCCAGACCGCCGTTCGTCCGAGCATCGCGATCCGTGGGGACGGGCTCGCGATTGCCGAGGTCGTCTCGGTGGCCCGCGACCTTGCCCCGGTGGTCCTGGATCCGAGCTGCCACGAGGCGATCCTGCAGAGTCGCGCCTTCATCGAGGAGATCGTGAGCGAGGGTCGTGTCGTCTACGGCGTCACGACCGGTTTCGGCGCGCTCAAGGATCGCCGCATCCCGGTGCGGTCGACCGAGGACCTCCAGCTCAACTTGATCCGGAGCCACGCCGCAGGCGTCGGGCCGGCGCTGCCGCAGGACGTCGTGCGGGCCATGCTGCTCCTGCGCGCCAACGCGCTGGCCAAGGGGGCATCCGGGGTCCGGCTGGAGACGATCGAGCGCCTCGTCGCCATGCTCAACCTCGGCCTGCACCCGGTCATTCCGAGCCAGGGCTCGGTCGGGGCCTCGGGAGATCTGGCTCCGCTCTCGCACATGGCCTTGACGCTTCTGGGCGAGGGGGAGATCGAGCGGCTCGGAGAGGTGGTCCCGGCCGCCCAGGCCCTGGCCGAGGCGGGTCTCGCGCCGCTGCGGCTCGGAGCCAAGGAAGGCCTGGCCCTCATCAACGGCACGCAGGCCATGACCGCCATCGCCTGCCTGACGCTCGACGGCGCCGAGAAGCTGGCCAAGATCGCCGACATCGCCTGCGCGACCACCCTCGACGCGGTGATGGGCTCGAGCCGGGCCTACCTGTCGTATTTCCACGCCATGCGACCGCACCCCGGCCAGCAGGCCAGCGCGCGCAACCTCACCCGGCTGGCGGCCGACAGCGAGATCTTCGCCTCGCACATCGACTGCGATCGCGTGCAGGACTGCTACTCCCTGCGCTGCGCCCCGCAGGTCCATGGCGCCAGCCGAGATGCCCTGGCCCACGTGCGACGCGTGCTCGAGATCGAGATCAACTCCGCGACGGACAACCCGCTGATCTTTCCCGATCGAGGCGAGGTGCTGACGGGCGGCCACTTCCATGGCCAGCCGATCGCCCTGGCCTCGGACTTCCTCAAGATCGCCGTCGCCGAACTCGCCAACATCTCGGAGCGGCGCATCGAGCGCCTGGTCAACCCGTCGTACTCCAGCGGCCTGCCCGCCTTCCTGGCGCCCGACGGCGGGCTCAACTCGGGCTACATGCTCGCCCAGTACACCGCGGCCGCGCTGGTCAGCGAGAACAAGGTGCTGGCCCACCCGGCCTCGGTGGATTCCATCCCCACCGGAGGCGGCCAGGAGGACCACGTCAGCATGGGTACCCACGGGGCCCGGCAGGCGGCCGCGATCCTGGCCAACGCCCAGCAGGTGCTGGCGCTCGAGCTGCTGTGCGGTGCGCAGGGGCTCGAATTCCGGCTTCCGTTGCACGCCGGGGTGGGCGGGAGCGCCGCGCGGCAAGCGATTCGCTCGGTCGTGGCCCCGCTGGACGGCGATCGTCTGAGCGCCGTCGATTTTGCCGCCAGCGTGGCCGTCGTGCGCGACGGTAGCCTCCTCGAGGCGGTCGAGCGCTCGGTCGGTTTGCTGGAATGACGCGAGGGATTGCCGCTCGCGATTTCGCTTCGATGTAGCGCGATTTTCATCTGGGTAGATATGGCGAAGATGTCGAACCGGGTCCGGTCGAGCCGCGCAGCGACCGCGCAGAGGGA
>JAJYIO010000390.1 GCA_021790035.1 bacterium
GCCAACGACCCAGCAGCTCGCCCTGGACGTGGCTCGCCGCCAGCACGCGACGGGCGGGCTCGATGCCCTGGGCTTCGAGGTCTTCGATGCGATCGCCTCGGCGAGTCCGACGGCAAACCTGGCCCTGTCTCCCTCCAGCTTGGGCCGAGCGTTGCTCATGGCCTATTTCGGTGCGATGGGGACCACCCGGGACGAACTGGCGACCGCGCTGGGGATGCCGGATCAGACGGACACGACGGTCGGGGACTGGGTAGACGCCACCGGTCCCAGCCTCAAGCCCGACGGGGTGGACATCGCTGCCGAGGATTCGGCCTGGATCCAGGCGGGATACTCGGTCCTGCCGAGCTTCACGTCGGCCTTGCAGGGCAACTTTGGTGCCGAGGTGGGATCGTTCACCGATCCGACGGATGGCAGCCAGAAGATCGGCGCGTGGATCGCCCAGGCGACCAGGGGGCTGCTGAACAGCTACGTGATGCCCGCCGGCACGCTGGTCGACCTGGTCGATACGCTTTACTTCAAGAGCCGCTGGAACCAGGTCTTCGACGTGAGTCTGACGCAGCTTCGCCCGTTTTATCCCTCTGCCACCGAGACGATCCAGGTGCCGACGATGGATCAGTCAGGCACCTACCTGTACGCCGCCGTGGATGGCTATCAGATCATCAAGTTGCCTTATCAAAATAGTGTCTATGCGATGTACGTACTTGAAGCCTCTGACTCGGCGACGGTCTCGGCCCCGCTGGATGCGCCGACCTTCGAGAGCCTGGCGGCCGCGATGTCAGAACAGCCGGGGGAGATCCTGCTGCCCAAGTTCTCCTTCAGCGAGAACCAGGATCTGACCGCATCGCTGGAGGCCGCAGGACTCGCTCCGGTGTTCGGCAGCGCGGCCGACTTCTCCGGGATCGCGCCCGGCCTCTACATCGGCGACGTTCAGCAGCAGGATCACGTGGCGGTCGACGAGACCGGGACGGTGGCGGCGGCGGCCACGGAAATCGCGATGATGGGCGCGGTGGCTCCCGCCATGACGACTCCCTTCCGGATGGACGTCGATCGCCCCTTCACCTTCGTCATCCGCGACGACTCGACCGACGGCGTGCTCTTCGTCGGCCACGTCGCCGACCCGATGCAATAGCTGTCCCCTTCAACCTGAAAAGGGAAGGGCCGAAAACTCGCGCAGGATCCGCTCGGTGTCGGCGCCCAGGGCCGGACATGCGGCGTTTGCCTGGCGGTGCCAGGGTCCGATCGTCAGGCAGGAGGCGGGGTCGAGCGCCGGGTCCGCCAGGGCGGCCTCGACCGAGTTGACCGCGCTCACGGGGAGATCCTGGCCGGCGGTCAGGGCCAGCCAGTGCGCCCGGGGTGCCTGCCCCAGCCGATCTGCGAGGACCCGTCGCGCGCTGACGCCAGCCTCGCCCAGGTCGAGACCCGCCGCCGAGAGCTCCGGGAGACCCACGAGCGCGACGAACCGCTGCCAGAACTTGGGCTCTACGGCCGCGACAGCCAGCTGCAGGCCATCCGCGCAGCGATAGACGTTGTAGGCCGGACAGCGGCCGGCCAGCAACCCGGTCGGCGTTCCGGCGGGCTCCTGCCGTGACGTGACCTTGGAGCTCGGCATGGGCACGTCCTCGGTAGCCGACCGGGCGGCCGCGTCGGCGAAGAGCCAGGTCATGAACGCCATGGCGCCCGAGAGCAGCGGCTGCTCGACCCGTCGACCCCGGCCGGTTCGCGATCGCTCGAGGAGGGCGGCGAGGACGGCCGAAGAGGCCAGGATGCCCGCCGTGACATCCGCCAGCTGGACCGAGGGCAGCCAGGCTCTGTCACCCCCCTCGCCTGCAATCGGTGGTGGCGCCATGCCGAGGGATTCGAGCAGGCCCGAGAGCGAGGTGAAGTCGAGGTCGTGGCCGACCGTCCGGTAGGCCGGGCTGTCCGCCAGCGGATCGCCGGATCGCGGCCGATCGGCGGGCTCCGGCCGAGCAAAGCCGGGCAGCGAGCAGAAGATGAGCCGGTGATTGTTCTCCATCATGGCCTCGGGGGCCAGCCCCCAGGCCTCGAGCACGCCGGGCCGGAAGCTCTCGACGAGAACATCCGCGTGCCGGGCAAGCTGCTGGACCCGTTCGACCCCGTGCGAGGTCCTGAGGTCGAGGGCGACGGATTCGGCGCCGCCGAAGAAGGCAGCAAACCCGGCGCCCGTGCCACCCACCTGCGGTTCGAGGGCTCGCATCGGGTCCCCGGCGGTGGGATCCTCGACCTTGATCCAGCGCGCCCCGAGCCCGATGAGGATTCGCGCCAGCACGGCGCCAGGCACCATCCGGGAAAGATCCAGGACGACCGTGCCGGATAGCGGAAGGCTGGCGTCGCCGGGAGAGCTCAAGGGCGGAGGGCACCCCGCACCGAGCCATCGTCGTGGAAGTGTCTGCCGCCGCTGGCCACGTCGACGAGCAGGTGCGCCGGCTTGAACCGGGCGCCGTGGCGGCTCGCCAGATCCGTCATCCGCCGCACCGCGCTTTGCGGTCCCATGGCGTCGATGTACCGGAAGGGTCCGCCCGTGAAGGGGGGGAAGCCCAGCCCCAGGATCGCTCCCACATCCCCGTCCGCGGGGCTGGCCAGGACGCCCTCCGCCAGGCAGTGGACGGCTTCGTTCATCATCACGAACGCCAGGCGGTCGGCCATTTCCTTGCGGTCGAGCGTCTTGCGCTCCGGGCCGCCAAAGAAGGCGTAGAGGTCAGGATTGACGGTTTTCCTGGCCTTGGAGCCTGCGGGGGGATAGCGGTAGAATCCGCGGCCGTTCTTGCGGCCGAGGTATCCAGCGTCGACCAGCTTCATCAGGAGGTCGGCGCTGTGGTTGGCATCGCCCAGCCGGTCGGCGAAGGCCTGTGCCAGATCCCGCGAGACGTGCGCGCCGACGTCGATCCCGACCTCGTCGAGCAAGGCGATCGGACCGACCGGAAAGCCGAAGTCGAGTGCTGCCGAATCGACGTCGGCAGTCCGGGCGCCCTCTGCGAGCAATGCGATCGCCTCCCCCAGGTAGGGGGCGAGGATCCGGGACGTATAGAAGCCCGGGCCGTCATGGACGACGATGCAGGTCTTGCCCTGCGCCATGCCGAACTTGCGGGCCGTGGCGATGGCCCACGGCTCGGTTCGGTCCGTCACGACGATCTCGAGGAGCGGCATCTTGGGCACCGGTGAGAAGTAATGCATGCCCAGCACGCGGCCGGGATGGCGCGCATGCTCGGCAATCCGGGCGATGGGCAGAGCGCTCGTGTTGGATGCGAAGCCGGCATCGGGGCGGATGACCTCCTCGATCTCGGCCAGCACGCGCTGCTTGAGGTCGAGCTTCTCGAAGACGGCCTCGATCACCAGATCCGCGCGCTCGAGATCCCCGGTGCGGGACGTCAGGTGGAGGCGGGA
>JAJYIO010000391.1 GCA_021790035.1 bacterium
GGGGAGGGACCCCCTTTACCCTCTTCGCCCCATCAACTCGGCCGAAAATCGCACCAGAGCTCGAGCGCTCCGACGCGCAGTCAGGGTAGCAGCTTTTGCACCGCAGGAGGGAGCTTGGGCAGGTAGGCCAGCGTGGCGTGGCCCTGGACGTGCAGCTCGCCCTTCGTGATGTCCAGTTCGTCCAGGTGCATCCTGACGCCCGGTACCATCGTGGCCAGATCGAAGACCGGCAGCTGGATGTGTCCCAGCAACTGGCCGGTCCGCAAGCGATTGCCCAGGATATCGACCTCCGGCGCAAAGATGGTGATGTGCTCGGCGTCGAGGAGCACGAGCTTGGCCGAGGCTTCAAAGGGCAATACCAGGCCGATATCAGGCACGCTCACGAGACCCGAGAGCCGCACCGTTCCGTCGTCGCTCAGGGTGACCTTGCGAGGCTCGAGATCGATCGAGGGCTGCGCCCCGAAGCCCGGCATGAAGTTACCCGGGATCGGAAGGTCGCGGAGCTGGCCCTGGATCTCGGGCAGGGCGAGAAGCCTGGTCAGGCCGGCATCGGACAGGTCCACCGAGCCCGAGGCGTCCAGGGGCGCCGTGAGTTCGAGCTGCTTGTGGAAGAGCAGGGCGATGGTGTCGTAGCTGACCTTGCCCGTCGCCAGGGCGAGGTTGTCGACCGGAACGCCACCGATCACGCCGTGGGTGATGTCGATCCCGACCTTGTCGATCTCGCCCCCCAGCGCCCGGATGGGGGGATCGGCCCGGATCTCGACCTTGACCTTCCCGTGCGGAGCCAGCCGGTCCAGCCGATCGGTCAACACGTGCTGGGCCACCTGCGGGGTCGCGGCCAGCAGGCTATAAAAAAGCGTGAAGACGAGCAGGACGAGTGCAGGCATGGGGCCCCCTGACGAGACCGGGATCCAGATCAGAAGTTTCCGTCGAGTCCAGCTACCAACCCATTGACGAAATCGTAGGCCCCGCTGGCCGGATCCACCAGCTGTCCTCGAAGGCCGGCCGAAAGATTGAGGGAACCCAGCCCGATGGGGCCGTACGCCTGCACCTGATAGCCCATTCCGAAGCCAGCCCCTCCCGTCGTGCCGGAGACCCCGCCGATCTGCATCTGGACCGCGAGGTCCAAGATGGCAAAACCAAGATCGTACCGCAACAGACCGGCAGGCCCGATCCCGAAGAAGGTACGATCCGCCGCCGGTGCCGTGACGGGAGCGGGGCTGGCGCTGACGAACTGGCTGTTGAGGACGAGGCCCCCGCCGACCCCGGCGGCGGTTCCCGGCGCCAGGTTCATCATCCACAAACCCTGGCCCCCGCCGAACATCTGGTACAAGCCGGCGCCGCTTCCCGGCAGCATGTGCGTGCCGATCTGCATCGCGCCGAGGATCGACCCGCTCATTCCCGACAGGTCCAGATCGGCCCCGCCCGGCGCGAAGTAAGCCGGATTGCTCTGCAGGATCGAGCTGTCGGCGAAGCCGAAGGAGACGAGGACGGGGGCGACCTGCCAGTGCCAGGCGATCGGTGGCAGCGTCCACTGGGGCTCGGGACTCGCCGGGACCGCGGCCGAGGATGGAACGGCGGTGGTCGTCGGCGCCGGCGTGCCCGTGGCAGAGGGCTGATCGGACGACGGCAGCACGATCGGTGACAGGCCGGGGAGGGTTATGGCAGGCGGCGAAGGGACGCTGACCGGGGTCGGTGTGGCTGGCGAGGGGACGCTGGCCGGGACCGGTGTAGCCTGCGCAGGCGTGGGGCTCGGGGTCGGCGGGGCCGGTGGCGGGCTCGGCCGGGCCGCCGGAAAGAAGAATCCCGAGCCTGGCGTGGGCGTGGGGACGGGGGTGGGCGTGGGAGGCGGCACCAGGAGCTGGGAAAAGCTGGGATCGATCAGCGGAGCGGCCTTGGCGAGCATGGCGATCGCCTCGCCGCGGGTGAGGATGGCATCGGGCCGGAACCGATCGCTGCGCGAGAGAAATTGCCAGCGATTGGCGGCACGGTACACCGCACCGGCCAAAGGTCCGTGAACGTCGGAGAACCTGATCTCGCCGTGTCGAGGGGGCGGCGGTGGGATGGCACGGTAGGTCAGGACCTGATCGAGCGCCTCGACGAACTCGCCGCGCCGGACCTCGCGATCCCCGTTGAACCGCCCGGCTTCGTCGTGCAGGATCCCGATGCCGACCACCTGATTGACGGCCTGCAAGGCCCAGTACCCCGGCGGCACGTCCGGCCAGGCGATCACGATGTACGGGTGATCCCGCGGGTCGAGGAGAGCTGCCAGCATCCAGGCTTCCTCGTACCGGTAGATCGGGGCATACGGGGCCAGCTCGCTTCCCCATACGGGCGGCAAGATGTTGCGCTGCGCCAGTGCGCTGGCCTCGATCGCCATCGGGCCGGTCACGTCCTGGAACGGGCTGGCCATGGCCGGAACGCCCGCCAGGGGGATCGACACCATGGCAAGGATCCAGGCGGCCCGGTTGGAAATGCGGGATTTCATTCCGAAAGGGTGAGGGACTGGCCGGGTTCGAGCGCCAGGCTTTCGGCCGTGCCGGCCGGAAGTTCGAGGACCTGGTGCGCCTGCCAGACGATCGGAGAGAGGCGCTTGTGGGCCAGCCGGGCGCAGATCCGCACGATGCGGAAGTCCGCGGTCAAGAATACCACGTCGATGGCAAAGCGCGGCCAGAAGGTGTGGACGCTGTTGCAGGGCGTGATCAGCAGGCCCTTGCCGGAAGGGAAGTCCTGGCGGAATCCCAGTCCGACCAGACGAGTCATCGGGGTGCGGGCGATCTCGAGGTCTCTCGCCACGACGTCGCTACCGCGCAGCATCTTGGGCATGCCAGAGCAATGCCCGCATCCGTCGCGCGTCTAACGTATAAAGGCGAATCTTCCGAAATTGCGCACCTGGCTTCGATTCGCCGGAAGAATGTCCAGCGCCATCGGATCCAGTCCAGCCGCCCGGGCCAGCACCAGCCCCGCGCCTTCGACATAGGACCGCGCCAGCGTCGCATCCAGCGCGAGGTCCAAAGAGTCGACCGAGAGTACGCTCGGATTGTGAACCGCGATGAGCGGCAGCCCCCTGGCGCCGGCCATCAGGGTGCCCCGGCCCCCGACAGCGCCCTGTGGCACGATGACGACATCGGCGCATCGGACGTCACCCGGTCGGGCGTCGCCGATAGCTACCGGGCGAGGGGCGGTCTGCAAACCCCGCAAGACGCACGCGATGAAGGTTCCGCCCAGCTCCTCGGCTGCGACCCGCGGATCGCAGGCCTGTGCGCTGGGCCAGAGGAACGGGGCGTGCGCGCATGGCACGCCGACGGCGTGCCATACGATGTGCGACAAGATGGCCTCCATGCCGCCGATGGGGTCGACCCCCCGCCCGGCCAGGTACGGATCGCCAGGGTCTCCA
>JAJYIO010000392.1 GCA_021790035.1 bacterium
GTGGATCCAAGCTACGCAGCAGCTTGCCCTCAGCTGGAGAGAGTTCGAGGGAACCAGCGGGTTCCCTCGAGTCACAGCCCGAGCCTGCGAGGGAGGATCCCAGATTCTTCCTACGCCCGCAGGATCACGCTCGACTCGGCGAGCTCGTGCTGGTGCGAGGACGAACGCCGGAGACGATGGACCTCTATGGCCTCGAGGTCATAGCCGAGCTGCACGCCCATCTCGCCGAGGATATCCGGCACCGGTACCTTCACGCCGCTGTGGCTCGACTCGCCCACCACCAGGATGAAGCGCGCCCCCGGCGCCAGGGCCTTCTTCGCCCCTTCGAGAACGCGGTGCAGTCCGCCGAAGTACTGCCGCGTCATGAACGGGTAATCCCAGCCCCAGTTCTTGCCGGCGTGCCGGACGGCGATCTCGTCGGCGATGCCCTGGATGCTCCGGAAGCCGGCCACCCGCTCGTGGTCGGCGATGTCCCGGTACATGGCCTTGGCGTCGCAGATCACCATCGACTTGCGGATGGCCTTGATGTCCGGTAGCCCGCGAACGTGATCCAGGAAGAAGAGCTCGAGCCGGGTCTGCATCGTGTAGTCGAGGTTGTTCAGGTACGGCGGCGAGGTGATCGCCAGCTGAGCCGGCAGCAGCGGGTGCGAGAGCTGCCCGAGATCCCGGGAGTCCGCATTTGCGACCTCGGCGCGGCCCAGCCGCTTGAGACCCGCCGCGTGAACCACTTGCAGGTCAGCCAGGATCTTGGCCGTCTTCCGGGCGAACAGCGGGGCCACCGGCGCATCGTCCTTGCGCTGGACCGTCCCGAAGGCATGCGCCGTCAGCTTGAGGTTGCCCGCCGGCCGCAGGATCGCCGCCAGCGCCAGCAAGAGCAGTTCGCGCTCGGGCCCTTCTTTCTCCTCGAGGATCGCGGCCTTGAGGGCCATGACCTTGTAAGCCACGGCAGGGGTCATCCACTTGGCGATGCGAGGCATGTCCGGCAGGGGAACCTCGGGTGCGTCCGCAAGATCTCCGATGCGCGCGGTGACCCTCTGGACGGCCGCATCGAAGGCCCGCGGCGAGACCTCGACGCCGAGCTTGACGCAAGATGCCCAGGCCAGGAACGGGTTGGCCTCGAGCCCCAGACCGTTCAGCCCGGCGAGCTTGGCGACCAGGACCGTCGTCCCGGTGCCGCTGAACGGGTCGAGGATCGTATCGCCCGGCCCGAGGCCATACCGCGCCAGCGCCTGCTCGACCAGGCCGGCGGAGAAAGCCTCCGGCATCAGGTACCAGTCGAGCGCCGGCGAGGACGAATTGTGGAGCGCGGTGGTCAAGGTCACGGGCACAACATAGCACGCTCATCCGGCCGTTGACGGGGTCCTCTACGATCTCGAGGCTCTTTTTGAGGTCCCCGGCGTGCCTGGACGACTGCGTCAGATTGATGACCATGGCGAGGAGGGCCCGGACCCCAGAGGAAGAGAAGTAGAACCGCACGCGGGGGTACAACGGTTGCACGATGACGCAGCCCCGCAGCGATCCGGCGATGCCGGAGATTCCGGAGGTGGATCTCCTTTCCGACCTCTGGCAGTGGCCCGCGCCAGGCCTCGACCTGTTCGTCGCCCGGCCGGTGCTCGAAGCCCTGGCCGACGGCGCGGCCTCGCCGACCGAGACCTCGGGATTCCTGGTCGGCCGCCACCTGGTCGTTCGGGGCGAAGAGGAGCAGCCGCGGCAGGTGGTCGTGGTGCTGAACCTTTGCCTGGCGGAATGGATGGAGGGAATCGGCCTCGACGAGCAGCCCCTGGCCGAGCTGCTCGCCCGACCGGGCGTGCAAGGCCAGGGGGTCGTCGGATGGTTTCGGGTCCACGCCGGGGATGGGGTTTTTCTGCAACCCGCCGAGATCGCCGTCCACGAGCGCGACTTCCCCGAGCCCTTTCACGTGGCGTGCATCGTCGACGCCAGCCTGCGGCAGGCCGGCTTCTTCTTTCGCGAGGGAGGCCGGTTCGAGGCCGGGCCCGGTCAATGCCGGTCGATCTTCGATCCGATCACGCTGCGCGTCATCAAGAAAGGGCGGGCGACCGGGTCGGGAAGCCGGTGGAAGCGCTGGGTGCGACCGCTGGCTCGCATGGCTTCGAGCGACGGGGCGATGGGGTTGCTGGCGCTGGCGATCGGACTGCCGATCCTCGGGCGGGCATTTCCAGCATGCCGTCCGTCCGTCGTCCCGGCCGTCCCCCGGACCAGCCAGACGGCTGGCGCTGGTCCCAAGGTTCGCCTGGCCGTGGCGCGCGCCGGCACGTCGGTGAAGCTCGCGATCGCCCCGCGGCCCGGCGCCCGCGGCGAGCGGTATCTCGCCCTGCGCGAAGGTCCGCTGCCCTCAGGCGACCTGAAATCGCTCGTGGGCCCGCGGCTGATCCGGGCCGATCGTGGCGCGGCGCTGACCGACTCGCCGGCAACCCGCGGGGCATACCGCTACCTGGTCCTGCCCGTGGTCGAACCGGGCGAGGCAGGACCGCCCTGGGACTCGGCGGCCCTGGCCCTCAAGGGGCATCCCACCGGACTATCCGGGCTCTGGTGATGGAAGAGCGGGCGTACGTCGCGCTGGATGGCTCGGGGCGGGAGCTCGTCTGGCCGGGCCGGCTCCACGAGCTGCGGCTGGAGGTCTTCAAGGTCGAGGAAGGCGGCCTGCTGCCGTTCGTGGCCGCGGTCCGCAATCCGTCGAGGGCCGAGGGGATCGTGGTCGTGTGTCCGCCGTCCGGGCTGAATGGCTTGATCTCGGACATCAAGCAGGGTCTGGCCGACGCGTTCGGCCCGGTGATGAAGAAGCTGCTGGTCGTGGCGACCGAGGAAGCAGATACCGGGCATTCGCCCATTCCTGCCCTCAAGCGCCTCCACGGCTTCCGATCGCTCGAGCTGTCGGCCTGGTCGGAGCGCCACATCGGCGAGTTCATCGGCAACATCTTCCAGCCGCCGGCCGCTCGCATGATGTCACCTGGGTCAGGCGAGGGGACGTCGGCGGCGACCTCGATGGCCGATTACTACGAGCTCCTGGGATTGCGGCGCGATGCCACGCCCCAGGAGCTCGGCGCCGCTCTGCGAGCCTACCGCCAGTACTGGTCCGAGCGTGCCGGCGAGGAGGCCTCGCGGGCCATGGCCCAGTACTCGCTCGTGATGATCGGGCAGGCCGAGGCGATGTTGCTCGATCCGGTGCGGCGGCAGCGCTCTTGGTTGGAATTGGAATCGGATATATCTTTTTCCATCAAACGAATGTAGAGCAAACAAAAGAAGCAGGAACATCGCTTGCCACCGAAACATCGCAAAGCAATCCGCAGTCTGCCGCGGCGGATTTTCTTCATGGAGACACGCGAACAGACAATCTTCATTTTCTCAATCTCGATCCTCAAAGCGGACAGGTAG
>JAJYIO010000393.1 GCA_021790035.1 bacterium
ACGCCACCGTCGAAACGACCAGGAAGTAGGGGGATACAAGATGTTCAACTTCAAGAAGCTCATTCCCTCGAGCGCCTTGGCCCTGGCGCTGTCTGGTTGTTACACGCTCCAGCTACGGCCGGACGGGTTTGCCGATGGGCAAGTCTACTTTACTCGCGTCCAGGGCGAGCAAGTGCAGCACATACGGGAATCAGACTGGGCTGGGTTCCTTTTCTGGGGCCTCGTGAACATCCATCAGCCGGACCCGTACGCTGTTCTCGGGCATGACATCGGTCCGGGTGAAGTCCTGTCAAACCTGAAGATTCAATCTTCTAACCAGTTCACGGATAGCCTCCTGGCGATCATCACTCTCGGTATCTATGTTCCGAGGACCATCACCTACGAAGCTGATGTCGTGTCAGTGAACCAGGGATCGACCAGATAACGATCCGCCTTCCGGCAAGAAGTCCCATCCGAGCCAGGCGAGGGTGGGGCTTCTGCTCCTTTGCGCCGCGCAACGGGGCCCCTCATCGGGTGCGCCGGAAGCGAACCGGCGAGGACGCGGCTCGCCGCCCACCCGTGAGCATGGACGGCAAGGCGCTCTCGCACGACTACCCCGCGACGCAGCCGGGCGATGCCGACGACGAGGCTGTCAGGCCAGGTCCTCGATCTGGCTGAGGAGATCCTCGAACGAGGCGAAATCCTCGCAATCGCCGCAACGAAGCAGCATGACGCGGAGCTTTTCTCGATGGCCGTGCCGGAACTCGACATCACGCTCTCCGCGTTCGAGAACCAGCTTCTCCCGGCTCACGGGAAAATGAACGCCCTCGGTGGCCTGCATCAGCGAAGCAACTCCGAAGGGCCGGGGATCCTCACCCGAAGTGTCTGCCATGGCCTTGCCCTCCCCAGTAGAGCCTATCTCAGTCGGCCTTCCACGTCCTGGCCATGGCCGGAACAGTTCACGGCTCGCGGCTGCGACCGTCGCGTGGCGGCCATTCGTTTCGTCTGGCAGCCCCCTCGGTCCAGGGCGCCGACGGTACCGGGGGCTTGACCGGAATCCCCGCAAGGACTGGGCCCGGATCCAGGTGTCGACACCGGCTCCAGGTCGCTCCGGGCAGGCAACCTTCTTCAACCTTCCTTATCCGCTTCTTGTCCTTTTCTTTAGCAAGGACGGATCGAAAACAGCCGATAGCGAACGAATCCCTATCCTGAGGTGCCATTGCAGATCCGCGACCGTCGTTCGCGTGGCGGGCGAATCATGGCAGCGCTGTCGACCGTAGCGCTGCTCCTGGCCGCGTGCGGCTCTCCCGCGCCAGATGAGGCCAGCCCGACGAGTGCCTCGCTGGGCGCCAAGGACATCATCTCGACGCTCACGGGCAATCCGCCCAATTTCGCCCAGATGGCCAATGGCTCCCTCATGACCGTCGTGTCACGCGGATGGGGGCGGGGAGCCGAGGCTGGCGCCCTGGTCGAGTTCTACTACCCCCACGACTCGACCGACCAGCTCTGGGATTCCTACGTCGGCCTGCGCACTCCCTTCGGGTTCCAGTGGGCCCAGCAACTGACGCTGCTCGGGCAGCGCATCGTCCCGGACACCGGGGAGGTGGAGACCACGTTCTCTGGCTACGCCGAGGGCACGTCTTACCGGTTGGTCCTCGACGACGTCGTGCTTCCGCATACCGACGCCCACGTCCGCCACGTCGAGGTGATCGACACCGGCTCGGTGCCGCTGCAAGGGCTGGCTGTCGACAACTACGCCTATTTCACCCTCAACTCGTGGCCATGGGGCGACAAGCTCACCTACGATCCCGGCTCGGGCGCGTTCATCCAGACCGACACCGGGGTCGCGGTGGCCGTCGCCTCGGACCGCCCGACGGCTCGCTGGCAGTGCGGCCTGGCCAATCTTCCTCTCGGCTCGCACGGCGATGCACGCCTGGCCGCCCAGGACAATTCGTTGAGCGACACCACGCAGTCCGGACCTTCGCCCGGCGGGGTCAACCAGGACATGGAGCAGGATCTGGGAACGGTGGCGCCCGGACAATCCGCGGGAGTGACTTACTTCATCGGTGCCGGGCCCTCGGCCGCGGCAGCCCTCACCCAGCTCAAGTCGGCTCAGGCGCTCGGCTGGCCGGGATCGGCTCAGGCGGATCAGGAGTTCTGGCTGCAACGTCTGGCGGCCGCCCGGATGCCGTCCGGGATGGTCGGCCTGCCCCTGGCCTGCTACCGTCGGGCCCTCATAACGCTGTGGCAGCACGTTGCGGACACGGGCGCGATTCTCGCGGCCCCGACCAATCTCGATCCCCCCTACCGCTTCACCTGGCCTCGTGACGGCGTGTTCGTGGCGCTTTCGCTCCTCCAAGCCGGCGATCCCGTTCCCGCCGAGCGGCTCTTCCCCTTCCTGGAGAGCGTGCAAAAGCCCGACGGCAGCTGGGCCGTCAACTACTTCCCCGACGGCAGCGGACCCCTGTGGGATTTCGGAGCGAGCGGCAACGAGCACGACCAGGACGGGATCTTCGTCTGGGGCGCCGAGCGCGTCTACGAGCGCACGCACGACCCGAACTGGCTCTCTGCGCGCTGGCCCGCGGTCCATCGGGCCTGCGACTACCTCTTGAGCCAGCAAGAACCCGATGGCCTGCTGACGAAGTGCCGCGATCTCTGGGAGCTGAGCACCGACGGCAGCTGGACTTTCTCCAATGCTGCGGCCTGGGCCGGCCTCGAGTCTGGTGCCCGCATCGCCAGCTCGCAGGGCGACGCCACCGATGCCGCGCGCTACCAGTCTGCCGCCGATCGCCTCAAGGCGGCCATCGATTCCTTGCTGGTCGCTCCCGGCGGCTACTTCGGCCGCGGTCGGGTCGACGACGGGATCGACCCCACCCTCGAGGCGGCCAATCTCGCTCTGGGCACGTCATGGTTCGGGGTCGAACCCGATGGCGATCCGCGCCTGGCCCGAACCGCCGAGCTTCTGCGTCAAAACCTGACCTCGCCGTGGGGCGGGTTGCGGAGGTATCAGGGCGATACCTACTACGGCGGACAGCCGTGGCCGGTCACGACGGGCTGGCTGGGCCTCTACGATCTGTCCCAGGGCGATCGCCAGGATGCCCAGAAGGCCCTCGACGTCATGACCCGCTACGCCTCGCAGACCCAGGCCCTGATGCTCGGCGAGCAGTTCGACGAGTCGCAGGGACGGTGGGTCAGCGCATTTCCCCTGGCCTGGAGCGAGGCAACCTACGTGCGTCTCGCGCTGGCTCTGGATGACGGGGACACCGCCCCCTGATACAGCGGGCCAATGAGTTACCCACCGGCTGCGCCGACACTCTCGAATGAAACGCCACCTGCTGAGCGGGGCTACGCAGCAGCTTGCCCGCAGCGGGGGGTAGTTTGCGGGGGGCAAGGCCCCCTGCAAGTCACTG
>JAJYIO010000394.1 GCA_021790035.1 bacterium
ACTATCCCAAATGCCAAACCGACGCGACCGGAGGTCGATGCCCTCCGAACGCGCCGGTCGCTAACCGAGCTAAACACGGTCACCTTGACCGTCATCCATTGCGCCGTGGTTCGTCAACCGCTGCCGTGCCAACTCACGTACCCGCCGTGTATGCTGCGCGGGTGCTTTGCGGATGTCCTCGCCTGGCGGACGTCTTCCGATCGATGTGAATCTCTTTAGTTGGTGTGGTAGGCCAAGAAGGCCGGCATCATCTTGCGCCAGGTCGGCCAGTCATGCGGCATGTCGTGGCCCCAGAGCTCGAGGTTGTGCCAGACACCCTTGTCCCAGAGAATCTGCGACATCCGCTTGGACTGGGAAGGGGCCTCGTAGGGACCCTGGCCGGTGAGGATGTGAATGTCCTTGCCGTTGCGCCGCCACTGCTCGACGAACCAGGGATCGTTGTTGGCGGGCACGTAGTGGAGCGGCGAGTTGAAGTACACGTGCTCGTCCATGTAACCGTTGGTCCACGGCGAGAGGTCGTAAGCCCCGCTCATGGCGACGGTTCCACCGAAAACGTCGGGGTGACGGAGCATGAAGTTGATCGCGTGGTACGCGCCCATGCTGGACCCCGAGGTGATGATGCGCTCGGCGTTGCCCTGCTGTCCCCAGATGAACGGGACGACCTCGTTGACCACGTAAGAGTCGTAGTACTCATGCTTGCGAGCACGGTCTGCCGGGTGGATGCGATCATCCATCCAGGTGTACTGATTGACCGAGTCGATCGAGTAGACGCTGACCTTGCCCGCCTCGATCCAGGGACGCATGGTCTCGATCAGGTAGAAGCGCTCGTACTCCTCGAAGTCCGCCGCAGCCGTCGGGAAGAGCAACAGTGGGAAGCCCCAGGTGCCGTAGCGGACGACAGGCATGTGGCGTCCGATGCGATCGCTGTACCAGCCGTATACTTGTTTTCTCATAGTCTGCCGATCTTACCCCGTTAACTCCCCCTTAGCAAGCTCCTGGAGCCGTCTAGAGGCGAGCCGAACGGTCTTCGAAAAGAGCGACGCGCGCAGGCCGCCCGTCGGGAGCCCCGGAGACTCCGGAGCGGTGCGCCCGGACTGCCGATCGATCTTTGGAGGTCGGCCTGCGGCATCCCTCATAATGGCGAGCGTGCAGAACCATGAGACGCTCGAGGGCCAGCTCGAGCACGTCACGTTCCACAGCCCGGAGAGCGGGTTCTCGGTCGTCAAGCTCAAGGTCCCGGGACGATCTGAGCTTGTCATGGCCACGGGAGCCTTGGCGGGCGTCCACGTCGGCGAGACGATCCGATGCACGGGGGCATGGGCGGTCCATCCCCGGTTCGGCCAGCAATTCCGAATCGCGTCGTACGAGACGCTCGTCCCCGCGACGGCGGCGGGTCTCCAGCGTTACCTCGCCAGCGGCCTGATCCGGGGCGTCGGACCCGTGACGGCCCGCCGCATGATCGAATGTTTCGGGACCGAGATCGTGCGCGTGATCGAGGAGGAACCCGAGCGCCTGTGCGAGGTCCCCAGGATGGGACGGCGCAAGATCGAACAGATCCGGGCGGCCTGGGCCAAACACAAGGAGATCCAGAACGTGATGGTCTTCCTGCAGGGCCACGGCATCACGCCGGCGTTCGCGGTGAAGATCTACAAGCAATACAGCAATGCCTCGATCGCGACCGTCCAGGACAACCCTTACCAGCTCGCCGACGATATCTGGGGCATCGGATTCAAGACGGCCGACAAGATCGCCCGCGCGCTCGGCCTTCCGGCGGATTCTCCGGCCCGCATCCGGGCTGGGATCACGCACACGGTCTCGAAGTTCACCGATCAGGGTCATGTCTTCGCGTTCGAGGAGGACCTCCTGGTGGCCGCTGCCGAACTCCTGGCGGTCGAGATCGAGCAGACGGCATCCGGGCTTGAGGCGCAGATCGCCGATCGCAAGCTCGTGGCCGAGAAGATTCTTCCTGCCGTGGAAGGGAATTCCGTCGCTCGTAACGCCATCTACCTGCCCTCTTTGCATGCGGCCGAGCATGCGCTGGCCCGGCGGATTGCCGAGATCGCGAGGTTCCGACCGGCGGTGACCGTCCCGGCGGCGGAGGGGGCGCTCCAGGCAGTCACCGCCCGCCAGGAGGTCCCGCTGTCCCCCGAACAACTCGATGCGGTGCGCACCGCTCTGACCAGCGGCATTCTCGTGCTGACCGGCGGGCCCGGGACCGGCAAGAGCACGACCTGCAACACCATACTCGCGGCCTTCGAGGAACTCGGGCGGACCGTCGTGCTGGCGAGTCCGACGGGCCGGGCGGCCAAGCGATTGACCGAACTCACCGGGCGACCGGCCCGCACCATTCATCGCTTGCTCGAGTTCGATCCCCAGACCATGGGGTTCAAGCGAGGCCCCGATAGCCAGCTGGCCGGGGACGTCTTCGTCTTCGACGAGGTCAGCATGCTCGACCTCGTGCTGGCCAACAGCGTCGTGCGCGCTCTTCCTGCGGGCGCGCAGCTCCTGCTGGTTGGAGACTGCGACCAGCTACCCAGCGTCGGTCCCGGGTCGGTCCTCCGGGACCTGCTGGCGTCCGGCGCGGTGCCGTCGTGCCGTCTTACCCGGATCTTCCGGCAGGCGCAGGGGAGCTTGATCGTGACCAACGCGCACCGGATCAACCGGGGCGAGTTTCCGCTTCTCTTGCCGCCGACCGCCGCCCACCGACAGGAGAATGCCTTCTTCCTCGAGGAGGTCGAGCCAGAGGGCATCGTCCGCACGATCCTGGACCTCGTGACGCGGCGCTTGCCGGCACGCGGGTATTCGCAAGGCGACCTCCAGGTCCTGTGCCCCATGAACCGCGGCAGTGCCGGAGCGGCGGCCTTGAACGTGGCGCTGCAGCAGGCCGTCAACCCGTCCAGGCCGGGCGATGCGATCGCCCCGGGCCCGGCCCGGTTGAGGTCTGGCGATCGCGTGATCCAGCTCAAGAACAACTACCAGCAGGAGGTCTACAACGGCGACGTCGGGTCGATCGTGAGCGTCGATCTCGAGGAGCAGCGCCTCGAGGTCGCGTACCCGGACAAGACCGTGGAGTACGACTTCGCGGATACCGACGAGCTGGCCCTGGCCTACGCTCTATCCGTCCACAAGGCGCAGGGCAGCGAGTACCCCGTCGTGATCGTGCCGCTGACGACCCAGCACTTCCCGATGCTGCAACGCAATCTCCTGTATACCGCCATCACGCGAGCTCGCCGCCTGCTGATCCTGGTCGGCAGTCAAAAGGCGACTGCGATCGCGGTCAAGAATGGCCGCATGCTCGATCGCAACACGCAGCTGGCCGACCTTCTCGCGAAGAACCGAGCTCGCGACCTCCCCTGAGCCGACTGGCGGGGCCGGC
>JAJYIO010000395.1:0-1056 GCA_021790035.1 bacterium
GCAGGGGGCCTTGCCCCCCGCAAACTACCCCCCGCTGCGGGCAAGCTGCTGCGTAGCCCCGCTCGGCAGGTGGCGTTTCGTTCGACGCTGTCGGCGCAGACGGTGGGTAACTCGTAATATCTTCCTTCGCGCGGGACTCCGCGGTCTCGGGTCGCTCCGATGGCCCAAAACGGAGGGGATGATTGGCCGGAGAGCCGATGCGGGCAAGGGGCGAATGGCCGAGGATGACCAGAAGCGCCGGGTGAGGCGATCCGGTTTGCCGGGCAAGGTCGCGGGCCCGGCGGGAAGAAACGAGGGCTCCATGCTCGACGTGGCCTCAGGACGCCGTTCCACCGGAGAGGGTAAAAACCCGGCCATCGCGGGCCAGCAACCCTTACCACCGGCCCCGGGGCCAGCCGCCGAAGGTCGTCGGCAAGCGCGGCGTCACGCCCCGAAACATCGGCTCGTCGGAGCCATCCTCGGCGGGATCGTGCTCCTCGGGGCCCCGAGTCCCGTCCTGGCCGGATCGGCCGGGGTGAACCAGGTCCTGGGCACCGAGACGATCGCCGACCTCGCTGCCCGGACGGCGCCAGCCGTGGTGAACATCGACACCCTCGAGCGGCCATCGGATCCGACCCAGCCCGTCGATCCCTTCTTCCACCATTTCTTCGGGAAGGGGGGAAAGCCCGAGGAGTTCGAGGCCAAGGGCGTGGGGTCGGGCTTCGTCGTCTCGCCGAGCGGCCTCATCCTCACCAACTGGCACGTGGTTCGGGACGCCCAGCGGATCCTGGTCACGTTCCCGAACGGCAGCCGGTACCTGGGTATGGTGGTCGGCGTGGACCAGGCCACGGACCTGGCGTTGATCCACGTGAATGCCCGTGGACTCGCGGCCCTGCCCATCGCCCCCGACGGAGCGGTCCGGGTGGGGGACTGGGTGGTGGCGATCGGGAGCCCACTGGGCCTGTCGACCTCGGTTACCGCAGGAATCGTGAGCGCTCTCGGGCGCGATCTGCCCATCAACCTGCGGATCTCGTTCATCCAGACCGATGCGCCCATCAACCCGGGAAACTCCGGCGG
>JAJYIO010000395.1:1066-3373 GCA_021790035.1 bacterium
CGGACCGCTCCTCGACCTGCAGGGCGAGGTGGTCGGGATCAACACGGCGATCGCCCGCAACACCACGGGGATCGGCTTCGCCATCCCGGCGAACACCATCCGCCAGATCCTGCCGCAGCTCATCGCCAAGGGCCACGTAGATCGCCCGTGGCTGGGCGTCCTGATCGCCGAGGCCGACGCGGGGGATTTCGGGATGCTGGGCGGTGGCGGTGGACCTGCTCCCGAGCGCTCCGGCGTCGTGGTGAGGGGGGTCGAGCCCCACTCGCCGGCCGCCAGCGCTGGCTTGAAACCCGGAGATCGGATCCTGGCGATCGATGGCAGGACGATGCGCGAACCCGGCGAGCTGCTGCGGGCGCTGTCGGCGTGCCAGGTGGGCGAGAGAGTGCTGCTGTCCGTCGAGCGCAGGGGCGCCCGGTGGGTCGTCGCCATTCGGCTCGGGCTCATGCCGTCTTCCAACGGCCAGACCGGCGCGGAGGACTCGGCCCCTCCCGACCTGCTGGACTCCCAGCCGGGCAAATCCGGATAGGTGGACCTCATCAGAAACTCCCCTTCGGGGCGGTGACTTGCAGGGGGCCTGGCCCCCCGCAAACTACCCCCCGCTGCGGGCAAGCTGCTGCGTAGCCACGCTCAGCGGGTGGCGGTTCATTCAACGCTGTCGGCGCAGCCGGTGGGGGACTCACCGGATGTCCTGCCAGCCGACCGGGAACACGGACGAGCCCGTCGCCATGAGATAATCATCCAGGCATGACGTTCACCCCCGAACGCTTTCAAGACATCGCCAGCCACCTCCCGGGATACGAGCAACGCCCGGGGCAGCTCGAGATGGCGCAGGGCATCGCCGATGCGATCGCCTCGGGCCAGCACGCCTTGATCGAGGCCGGCACGGGCAGCGGCAAGTCCTTCGCCTACCTGCTGCCGCTCCTCGACGAAGACGGGCCGTTCGTCATCTCCACCGGCACCATCGCGCTCCAGGAGCAACTCCTCTACAAGGACATCCCCTTCCTCGAGCAGGTGCTCGGGAGGCCGATCCCCGTCACCCTGGCCAAGGGGCGCGGCCACTACGTCTGCCAGCAGAAGCTCGCCGAGCTGGGGCGCATCATGCCACCCCAGGATTCCCGGCGAGCGCAGCTCGACACGATCATCGCCCGCGCCAGGGGTACGGCCTCGGGCGCCGGGTCCATGCCGTGGGACGGCGACGAGGCCACCCTCGACGTGTCCTGCGATCCGGGCCTCTGGTCCGAGATCGCCCAGACGTCCGAGGATTGCCTGGGCTCGCGCTGCGCCTTCTACGAGACCAATCCCGCCCGCATCGCCCGAGCCAGGATGGCAAGCAGCCATCTCATCATCACCAACCACGCGCTTTACATGGCGGATCTCGCCACCGGAGGCCAGATCCTCCCCGAGCACCGTGCGGTGATCTTCGACGAGGCTCACCACCTCCCCAGCGCCGCCACCCGGGCCTTTTCGTCGTCGATCGGTCGCTACAGCCAGCTCGCCCTGGTGCAGAAACTCCGGCGCCGCGTCGCTTCCGTCCCGGAACCCCTGGCGATGGAGCTCATCGATCTCGAGGCGCGGTTGTTCGAGTGGCTGCTTTCGGCCAGCGACGGCGGTCCCATGCCGGTATCTGCCCAGATGGCGCAAACCGAGGGGCGGACCAGCTTCAGGCTGTATCCCGAAGCGCGATTCCTGGACATCGCCGATGGCTTCCTCGAATCGCTGGGAAGACTCCAGGAGTGGGTAGGTGGCGATCCCGCACCGCTGGGGATCGCCACCGAGGCCGCGGAGGTCGCGCCCTTTCACCGCGAGCGGCTCAAGGCGCAGCTGACGAGCCTGATCGACCGGTGGGAGTACTTCGCCCGCGAGGCCTCCGATGTCGGCGATCGCGTCAACTGGGTCGAACTGGATCGCGCCCGCGGGGGCTTCGAGCTCAAGAGCGCGCCCCTGCATGCGGGCCAGCTCCTGCGCGACCACCTGTGGTCCAACCGGACCGGCATCCTGGTCTCGGCGACCCTGGCCGTCGAGGGAGATTTCACGTACTTCCGCACCGAGACGGGCCTGCCCCGGGACGTCATGGAGCTCGCGCTCCCCAGTCCCTTCGACTACGAGCGCCAGGCCACGCTCTACATCCCACGGTTCATGCCGTCGCCCAACGATCCGGGCTTTGCCGACGATTCGCGGGCTGCCATTCGCGACATCCTCGAGTTCTCTCGAGGCCGCGCCTTCGTCCTGTTCACGAGCCATCGTGCGATGCGCAGCGCATTCCGGGTCCTGGCGGGAACCCTCCCTTTTCCCTGTCGCCAGCAGGGA
>JAJYIO010000396.1 GCA_021790035.1 bacterium
GAGGATCCCGCGGCCCTGGCGGCTGCGATCCGGGAGCTGGCTGCGGATCCGGATCGGGCGCGCGAGATGGGCGAAAGAGGGCGCGAGTTCGTCCGGCAGGTGTTCGATCGAGAGCGGCTCGCCGAACGTTTCGAGGCGCTGGCCCTGGACTTTCCACTAGAATAGAGGCTGATGCCGCGGATAACCAAGTTTCTCGTGCCCCTCCTCGATGCGGGGCTGGTCATGCTGGCTTATTTGCTGGCGTTCGTGCTTCGTTTCGACGGCATTCGCCGGATCCCGGTCCAGCACATCGACCAGTTCTGGATGTTCTTGCTCGTGGTGCCGGCCATCCGCGTGGTCAGCAACTCGGCGTGGGGCCTGTACCGCCACGTCTGGCGCTACGTGGGCACGCGCGAGGCCTGGGCGCTGGCCCAGAGCGTCCTCACGGGTTCGGCGGGTTTTGCCCTCTTGGCCCTGATGAGCGGTCAACGGGGGGTCCCGAGGTCGGTCGTCGGCATCGAAGCCCTGCTCAGTCTGGTCTTGATGGCGGGCGTCCGTCTCGGCTGGCGGGCCTACGTGGAGCGTCGCGGCGGCCGCCTGGCCGAGGGAGCCACTCGGACGCTGGTGGTCGGGGCTGGAGATGCCGGCGAACTCCTGGTTCGCGACATGATGCGCAACCCGGAGCGGGGCCTGCTGCCCGTCGGGTTCATCGACGACGACCCGGCCAAGCGCAAGGTGCGCATCCACGGCGTCGAGGTTCTGGGCGGGCGAGAGGACCTCGGGCGCATCGTCGCCGCCCGGCAGGTGGATCTGGTCGTGCTCGCCATCCCCGGGGCGCCTCTCAAGGATCGTCGCTCGGTGCTGCAGCTGGCGGCTGCCACCCCCGCCAAGGTCAAGACCCTGCCGGCGCTGCACGACATCATCGGTGGCAACGTCACGGTGAGCGCCATGCGCGACGTGGCGATCGAGGAGCTCCTCGGCCGGGAGGCGGTGGTCACGGATACCTCACTGCTGGGCTACCTCCGGGGTCGACGGGTACTCGTCTCGGGAGCCGGGGGATCCATCGGGTCCGAACTATGCCGGCAGATTGCCCGCCTCGAGCCGTCCTCGCTCATCCTCCTCGGGCACGGGGAGAACAGCGTTTATGGCATCGACCAGGAGCTCGAGGCCCCCTCGGGGCTCGAACTCTTCCGGGTCATCGCAGACGTCCGGGATGAGGCCCGGATCGACGAGATCTTCGTCCATCACCGCCCCGAGATCGTCTTCCACGCGGCCGCCCACAAGCACGTCCCCTTGATGGAGGAGAACGAGGTCGAGGCGGTGACGAACAACGTGCTCGGCACCCGTACGCTGGCCGTGGCAGCCGATCGCCACGGGGTCGAGCGCTTCGTGCTGGTCTCGACGGACAAGGCCGTCAATCCGACGAGCATCATGGGCAAGACCAAGCGAGCTGCCGAGCTCCTGATCCAGGATCTGGCCACGCATAGCCGCACTCGATTCGTCGCGGTGCGTTTCGGCAACGTCCTGGGCAGCCGGGG
Organism: bacterium; assembly: GCA_021790035.1. GTDB lineage: Bacteria > Cyanobacteriota > Sericytochromatia > S15B-MN24 > VGJW01 > JAJXWQ01. Next base: position 1,518 of record JAJYIO010000396.1, read on the forward strand.
CAGCGTCGTGCCCTTGTTTCGCCGCCAGATCGAGATGGGCGGCCCGCTCACGGTCACCCATCCGGACATGCGCCGCTACTTCATGACGATTCCCGAGGCCGTCACGCTCCTGCTGCAGGCCGCCGACGTCGGGCACCAGGGCGAGGTCTTGATGCTCGAGATGGGCGACCCGGTGCGCATCGTCGATCTTGCACGCAATCTCATCAAGCTTTCCGGCTACAAGGAGGACGACGTCGAGATCGTTTATACCGGCATCCGGCCGGGCGAGAAGCTCTTCGAGGAACTCCGGGTGACCGACGAGATCGCCCGGGCCACGGATCATCCCCAGATCTATGCCATGCGTGCCGAGAGCGCGCCCGATCCGCAGTGGTGGCACCCGGCTCTGGATCGCCTGGAGACGGCCGCGACTTCCCACAACCCGGCTCGGATCCGATCGGCACTCGACGCCGTGGTCCAGCCCCGGGGTGCCGGGATGCCCGACGGCGCCGTGATGCAACCCGAAGCGACCCCGTAGAGCCCTTTGAGTCACTCTTCAGCCCCGGCGCGCCATCCGGCTTCGGCCCTGGCGCCTGCGCCCTCATCTTTCGTCTGACAGGAGCGATCGCGCCATGACCGTCCAAGCCGCCCGCCAGATCCCGTACGCGCTGCCGCTCATCGGGGAAGCCGAGATCGCGCAGGTCACCGAGGCTCTCCGCAGCGGCTGGATCACGACAGGGCCCAAGACGACCGAATTCGAGCGTCGATTCGCCGGATACGTCGGAGCCAGCCACGGCCTGGGAGTCAATTCCTGCACGGCCGCCCTCCACCTGGCGTTGCTCGGAGCCGGCGTTGGCCCCGGGGACGAGGTGGTGACCACGCCGCTGACCTTCTGCGCCACCGTGAACACCATCCTGCACGTCGGCGCCCGGCCCGTTCTTGCCGACGTCGATCCCCAGACCCTGTGTCTTTCTCCCGAACGCGTCATCGAACGCCTGACGTCGCGCACCAAGGCCATCCTTCCGGTCCATTACGCGGGCTGTCCAGCCGACATGGACGCTTTCACGCGCATCGCGGCCGATCGCGGCCTCGAGGTCATCGAAGATGCCGCGCACGCCATCGGTACCCAGAGCCGTGGCCGGCCAGTGGGCTCCATCGGGGATTTCACCTGCTTTTCGTTCTATGCCACCAAGAATCTCACCACCGGCGAGGGCGGCATGCTCACGACCGAGAACACCGAGGCATCCGATCGACTGCGCAAGATGGCCCTGCACGGAATGAGCCGCGACGCCTGGAAGCGCTACACCAACGCTGGCTCCTGGCAGTACGAGGTCGAAGCCGCCGGCTTCAAGTACAACATGACCGACATCGCGGCAGGGATGGGACTGGCGCAGCTCGATCGCTTCGACGCGATGCAGGAGGTGCGCGCCCGCTACGTCGAGCGCTACAACCAGGCGTTCGCGGAAGCGGGCTTCGAGCTTCCCGCCGACTCCGAACTGCCCGGCGATCGGCACTCCTGGCACCTGTACGTGCTCCGGCTCGATCCCCTGCAGCTCACGATCGAGCGGGGCCAGTTCATCGACGAGCTCAAGGCCGCCGGGATCGGGACGTCCGTGCACTTCATCCCGATTCACCTGCACGCGTTCTATCAGCGCGAACTCGGCGTGCGCCCGGGCGACTTTCCGGTGACGGAGCGAGCCTACTCGCGGATGGTCAGTTTGCCGCTATATCCGAGGATGTCCGAGGACGACGTCGACTATGTCATCGTGCACAAGATCGACCGATTGGCTCGAAACCGGGCCGACGACGTCGAGATCATGAAGTCTCTCGAAGCCTCCAGCGTGCGGCTGGTCTCGACGACTGAGTCAATTG
>JAJYIO010000397.1 GCA_021790035.1 bacterium
GGGGGCAAGGCCCCCTGCAAGCCCCTGCCCCGAAGGGAAGTTTCTCGTGAGCTTCGAGAAGGTCGTCACGGTGGCCGTCCTGGCTGCCGTCACATCCTGGCGACCCGCGGGGGGACTCACGCCCCTCGACGTGGCGTTTGCTGGGTCGATGGGCGCCGCGATGGACGGGGGCGTCAGGGCTGCGGCCGCGCAAGCGCTCGGCGTCGAGGTGCGGGGGCGCGGCCAGGGCGCGATGGCGCTGGCCCGCCTGATCGTCGCAGGGAGCCTCCGCCCGGACGTCTTCATCTCGGTGACCCGAGGCCCGATGCGGCTGGTCCAGGATGCCCGGATGGCCGGGCGGGCCGCCGCGATCGCTCGCACTCGGATGGTGATCGCGTATAGCCCCAAGAGCCGCTTCGCCAACCTTCTCCACGTGGCCGACCGGCCCGGAGCCGAGCCGTGGTGGCGGATCCTCGAGGCGCCGGGATTCCGGTTCGGACGTACCGACCCCCGGCACGATCCCGAAGGACTCAACACGCTCTTTCTCATGGACCTGGCGGGGCGCGACTATCGCCAGCTCGATCTCAAATCCCGGATCCTCGGCCCCGATCTCAACTTCGCCCAGATCTTTCCGGAGGCCAGCGTGATGGCACGCCTTCAGGGTGGAGAGATCGATGCGGCGACGGCCTATCGGACCCAGCCCCAGGCCCTGGGCCTGCCCTTCGTCGCGCTGCCTGCCGCCATCGATCTGGGGGAGGAATCGATGCAAGCGCGCTACGCGGTGGTTTCCGAGACCCTCGGCGGCAGGACCTTTCGGCCTTCGCCGCTGGTATTCTATGCGGCTGCGTTGACGCGAGCCGCCCACCCCCGTGCGGCACGGGCCTTCGTGCGGTGGCTGGCCGGAGCCGGGGGCCAGCCGATCCTGCGGTCCTACCACTACGACGCGCCGGACGGAGCGCCCGCTCTCGAGGCGAGCGACGAACCCGGTCGGCTCGAGCCTCGCGCCGGCATGCGGGGGAGCTGACGATCGTCGGAGCTTCACCGTTCAAGGCTCTCGGGCGGGCCCTCTGCCGCCTGGGGCCGGAGATCGGCATGGCGCTCCTGGTTGCCGCCTTGCTCTTTCCCTTGACCGGACTGCTAGCTGGTATCGGCCCGTGGCGATTCGATGGCGACACGCCAGGATCGACCTTGGCGGCGGTGAAGATCTCGGTCGGGCTCACCGGGCTGGCGCTGATTTTCATCGTGGTTCTCGGTACCCCGGCCGCCTGGTACCTGGCACGCCTGGCGGGAACCACCCGCACGCTGTGGGAGGCGGCTCTGCTCGTGTCGGTGCTGCTGCCGCCTTTGGCCCTCGGTCTCTTGCTGGCGCTGGCCTTTGGCCCGGGGACGGCCGTGGGTGCATGGCTCCTGCGCCTGGGCGTTGCGACCAGCAACAGCGCCGTCTCCTTCGTCGCCACGCAGGTTTACGTCGGGATGGGGTACTACGTGCTCGCGGCACGAGGCGCCTTCGAGTCGGTGCCGCGCGAGCTCGAGCGGACCGCGGGTTTGCTGGGGGCAACCCCGTGGCGGGTGTTCTGGCGCATCACCTTTCCGCTGGCGCGGCTGGGCCTGGCGGTCGCTTTCAGCCTGGCCTGGGTGAGAGCGCTCGGAGAGTTTGGCGCCGTGATGGTGACGAGCTACTTTCCTGCGGGCATGCCGGTCCAGCTCTGGGTCAACCTGCAGGACTCGGGTTTGCCGGCCGTGATGCCGCTGCTCTTGGTCTTTCTGCTGACCGCGCTGCCGCTGCCGCTCCTGGCCCATCTCCTGGCCCGCCACCGGGAGCGTTCCGGTGCTTGACGCTCGGATCGTCAAGCGCCGCCGGGAGTTCACGCTCGACGTCCGCCTGCACGTGGCTCCTGGCGAGGCCGTAGGGTTATTCGGAGGATCGGGGCAGGGAAAGAGCACACTCCTTTCCTGCCTGGCGGGGTTCGAATCGCCTGATGCCGGAGAGGTGCGGGTGGGCGACCGCGTCCTTTTCCCGCCCCCGGCGCCGCTCCACCAGAGGCCGGTGGGATACCTGGCCCAGAGCGACGACCTCTTCGAGCACATGTCGGTCGAGCAGAACGTCCGGTTCGGGGTGGTGACTCGCAGGAACGAGCGAGGCAGGCTCGGCCGACCCGAGGTCGACGGGGGGCCGTCGACGAGCGGAGAATGGATCGCCGAGCTGCGGCAGACCCTGGGCCTCGAATCGCTCTGGCATGCCAGCGTGCGCAGCCTGTCCGGAGGGCAGGCCCGCCGCGTGGCGCTGGCACGGATGCTGGCACGAAGGCCCGAGCTGGTGCTGCTCGACGAGCCGTTCAGCGGCCTGGACTATGCGGCGATGCGGGACCTGGCCGACGCGCTGGATGTCTGGCGATCGCGCCTGGGTTTCGCCGTGCTGGCGGTCGACCACCACGCTCGCTGGCTCGAGCGGCTAGGAATCCGGGTCGTGGCGCTCGAAAAGGGACAGGTGGTTCACGACGGCTCGTGGATGGACCTCAGAAGGTCGCCCCCGACCGAGCTCCTGGGTCGCCTGCTGGATTGATCCGGGCGTCATCGCGCCGATAGGAGGCCGGGAGCGCCAGGCCCCGATCCTCCCCCCGGCACCCCTGTCGATCAGGAAACGTGACAGGCGATCAGCAAACGGTAGAGAATCGCCGCGATCGCTCCCGTGATGGGAATGGTCAGGACCCAGGCGAGCAGCATGTTGCCCGCGACGCCCCAGCGAACGGCCGACAGGCGCTTGGTGGCGCCGACTCCCATGACCGCGCCGGAGACGACATGCGTCGTGCTGACCGGAAGTCCGAGGCCGGGAATGTTGACGAAGGCCGAAATGACCAGGGCGCTCGTCGTGTCCACGATGAAGGCGTTGTGGGGCTCGAGCTTGACGACCTTGGTCCCCATCGTCTTGATGATGCGCCAGCCCCCCGCAGCCGTTCCGATGCCCATCGACAGCGCGCAGATCGCCTTGACCCAGATGGGCACGTCGAAGAGCATCTTGCCGGAACGGGGATCGAGGTGATGGGGCAACACCCAGAGCGGTAACGCGTGGCCAGCGGTGGCGTAGCCGATGAACGCCATCGTGATGATGCCCATGCTCTTTTGCGCGTCCGACGATCCGTGGGCGAACGACAGCAAGGCGGACGCCATTATCTCGAGCGGGCGGAAGGCCCTGCGGACGGGCGCGGGGTGGGCCCTCCCGGACCCACTGGAGAGGGCGTTGACCGTGTAGTTGACTGCGGCGCCCGGCAAGACGGTGCCCTGGGGCGCGTCGAGCGTGATCGTGGCCGAGCCCGCCACCAGGTCGGCCGTGGCCCGGAGGTCCCCGATCGTGTACGTGGCCGAAGCTTCCGGGG
>JAJYIO010000398.1 GCA_021790035.1 bacterium
TCTGGGGGACGTGGCGCTGGCCGTCCGTTCGTCGGGCGTGGCAGAGGACCTGGCCGGCGCCTCCTTTGCCGGCCAATACGAGACGGTCCTCGGCGTGCGCGGTCACGACGCCGTCCTGGACGCTGTCGGCCGGTGCTGGTCCTCGGCCTTCAGCCGGCGCGCCACTGCCTATCGGGAAGCCCGGGACGTCGGGGCGCGGCCCATGGCCGTTCTGATCCAGCCCCTGATCAAGGCCGAGGCGGCGGGGGTGGCCTTTACGGCAAATCCTCTGACCGGCGACACCAGCGAGACGGTCGTCAGCGCGGTCCGGGGACTGGGTGAGCGGCTGGTATCTGGTGAAGCCACTCCGGATGAATGGATAGTCCGGGATGGTCGGCCCATCTGCCGCAACGCTCCTGAGGGGGCTGTCACGGCAAAAGAGGTCCTGGCCGTGGCCGACCTCGCCCGCCGGGTTGAGGCCTACCTCGGCACCCCCCAGGATATCGAGTGGGCCATTGCCCAGGACAAACTCTACCTGCTGCAGGCCCGGCCGATCACGACCCTGCCCGATGCGGCCTCTCCCGCTCCCGTGCCGCTGCCCGTCGATCCGCCGCCGGGGTTCTGGGAACGGGAGATCTCCCACTTTCCGCAGCCCCTCTCGCCCCTTTTCCGCTCCTTTTTGCTCGGACCCGAGAACCGGGCGTTCAGGCGGCTCTTTGAAGAGTTATCGCTGCTGCTGGAGACCATTGAACTCCGGGAGATCGGCGGTTGCGTCTACCAGCGGCTGGTTCCGCTGGGCGGCAAGGACCGCCAGCCGCCGCCTCCCTGGCTGTGGAAGCTGCTGGTCCGGCTGACGCCACAGCTACGGTCGCGTATACGGGGCTGTGTCGACGCCGTTCGCCGCGACACGCCGTGGCAATGGGTCGAGCGCTGGCGTAGTGAATGGAAGTCGTGGCTCATCGACCAGGTGGCGGCCTTCCGAGCGATTGACCTGGCTGCACTGGACGACGAGCGCTTGAGGCGTCATATCGACGCCCTGAACGGCATGTTCCAGGAAAGCTTCGAGATTCACATGCGCATCAACGGTGCGCAGAACGTACTTCTTGCAGAGTTCTTCTTCGCCTGCCGCGACCTCTTGGGCTGGGACGAAGCCCGGGCAGTGAACCTGCTCAGCGGTCTGTCCGACGCCTCCGGCGCTCCGGCACGGGCCCTGGCCGCGCTCGCAGGGCGGGTTCGGAACAACCCGGCTCTGGGCGAGCTGCTGGAGGTTATCGATGGGCATACGGCTGCCCGCATGGCCAAAGTGGATCCCGACTTCGGCGCCGCTTTTGACGCCTATGTTCAGGAGTTTGGCTGCCGGCCCATCCGATACGAACTCACGGTTCCCACCGTGGCTGAGACCCCGGAGTGGCCCCTCGCCCTTTTGCGCGACCAGCTACGGCAGGGTTACGATCCCGCCACAGATGCGGCGGTCCTGGCGGAAAGGCGCGCCCGCCTCGCCGCGGAGGCCCGCGGCGCGCTGGCGGGCCGGCCGGCCGCGGACGGGGAGCGCTTCGATCGCGAGTTGGCTCGGGCCGAGAAGGTCTACCCGCTGCGGGAAGAGCATGGCTTCTACGACTCCTCCGCGCCCACCGCGTTGATTCGCTACGCCGCCCTGGAGCTGGGTGCTCGCCTGTCCAGCAGGGGACAGATCGAGCGGACGGACGACGTCTTCTTCCTGGAAATGGATGAGGCCCGTGCCGCTCTTAGTGACGGAGGCGATCTTCGCGAACTGGTACGGCGCAGATATGGCGAGCGCGCCTGGGCTCTGGCCCACCCCGGGCCGGCCAGCTACGGTGCGACACCCCCGCCGCCACCTTCCTTTGCCTTTCTGCCTTACGAAGCACGCCAGGCTCACGAGGCAATCATGTGGGCCCTCGAGCGGATCTTTGCCACGGCGGATAGCGGCAGGCGGCAGCCGGACTCTGGAACGCTTTCCGGCATTGCCGCCTCCGCTGGCAGCTACAGCGGCCGGGTGCGGGTGATCATGGATGAATCCGAGTTTCACAAGATCCAGGCCTGGGAGGTGCTGGTATGTCCCATCACTTCGCCCGTCTGGTCCGTCCTGTTCCCGAGCATCGGGGCCCTCGTGACCGACTCGGGCGGCATTCTGTCGCACTCGGCCATCATCGCCCGCGAGTATCGCATCCCTGCGGTGGTCGCCACGGGGAACGCCACGACGTTGCTGTGCGATGGCCAGTTGGTCGCGGTCGATGGCAGCGCTGGGACCGTGACACAACTCCTGTGATGGCTTCTGGTCGCACTCCAGGCCGGGCGCCTAAAGAATCGGTTTCTTTTCGAAGACCAGGAGCAGTTCACACGTACCGCTCCCCGACCCGGATTCGAACCTACAACCTGGCGGTTAACAGCCGCCTGCTCTACCGTTGAGCTACCGGGGAATGTTTCCCAGTGCTGAGTGCTGGGTCCTGAGTGCTGAACAGAGCTCAGTGCCGGAGGGTCGAACCCCATGGGGGTGGCGCTTCAACGGTCTTCGAGACCGTCGCGTCTGCCCGTTCCGCCACCCCGGCGCAACCTCTAGCAGCCTCACCGTCCACCCCTCTCCGGCTCCTCCGGGGCTAGGAGAGCCCTGAAAAAGTCCAGCTTCGGCCGGCGCCACTACAACATGTTGTAGGCTACATTCAGCGCATGCACAACATCTTGCGTAGTGCCAACTCTGTCAGAGGGTTTTTCAGCACTCTCCTAGCCGCCCTTGACGGCCATGATCAGCGAGCTCTGCCCGTTCGGCGGCAGGTCGATCCGGTTGAAGCCGCTCAGACCGGCATCCGCCAGCCAGCCCGTGATCTCCTGATAGCTGTAGTTGCGCCCGGCGCTATACATAAAGAACAGGAGGCTGTAGAGGGCGTTGAAAGCATCCGGGCGCTCGTCCCTCAAAAATTCGTGGACGACGACCATTCCTTCCGGGTTGAGGGCCTTGCCCATCTTGGCGACAAGGCGCTTATTGTCGCCATCGGTGTGGTTATGGAGAAGAAAGAAGCACAGGACGACGTCGTAGCCCTCGCCGATTTCGTCTGTAAGGTAGTTCCCGTGCTGCACGCTCACCCGATCGGACAGACCCTCGGCGGCGATCGCATCTCCCGTTCCGGCCACCGCCACCGGCAGGTCGTACACCACCGCCTTTAGATGAGGATGACGCCTGCAAAGGGCAATGCTGAACAGGCCGTGAGAGCCTCGTTCAGCATCACGAGCGTTGCCTCATCCAGGAGATGATCGTCGATATCCTTCGCCTTCCACCCCTCGCTCTTGATCAGCCTGTCGATCCGTTTGCTCCCAGCTGGGGAGTGTTTCGGCCCTGCGACG
>JAJYIO010000399.1 GCA_021790035.1 bacterium
GCTCGATCCGGTGCGGCGCCAGCGTTATGACGCCATCCTCGACATGTCCCGAGACGTGCGGCCGGGTCAACGGGCTGCGCAGACCCGGCCCCTCTTCGCGCCACCGCCAGAGCCCGAGCCCCCCGGGCGATCGCCGGCAGGCTCCGGGGCGGAGTCGGACCCGGATCTCGAGGACCAGATCGTCAAGGAGGCGATGTCCGATCCCGAGCTCTACCTCCTGCCGGGCCTGGGAGTCCCCCGCGAGTCCCCGGGGACAGACCCCTGGCCCCCCGATCCCTGGCCGCCCGAGGACTGGCCGACGGTGGCCTTTCCCGAACTCGCCAAGGTGCTTCAGTTCGACGACGACATCGATGCGGCCGGAAAAGCCCCGGGGGCTTCGTCTCTCGGGGAGGTCATCGAACCTTCTGGCGAACCGGACGTGCCGGCTCCTGAGTCCGAGGTCGAGTGGCTCGTGCAGAGGGTGGGAGCGAGCCAGACCGTTGCGCATCAGGCGACTTCGCGCGACCTCGAGGGGGCCATCTCCCACCTCGCGGACGGCGGCCTCGTCGAGGTGCCGGGACGCGATCGCGACACCGTCGTGTGGGCATCTCCGGAACTCGGTTCGGGCCTCGCTTCCAGGGCAGGCTACCTGATCGGCGCTCGCCTCGACGTCGCCAGGCGGCGGATCTTTCTGGTAACCGATTGCGTCCCCCTCGGTTCCGGACCCGCCCCCACGTCGCGACTTGGCTATTACGTCGAGGGAGCGCCAGGCAGTCCGGACCGTGACCGGCTGCTCGAGCTGGCCCGCGCCAGCGGCCAGAGTCTCTTTGCCGACGACCTGGTCCTCGTCCTCGATCGGACGTCGGGATCGGGGCAGTTCTTCGTCGGGCTCGATCGCCCGGTGGTCCCGCATTCGCGGTCCCTTGGCCGCCCCGTCAGCCTGCGGGTACAGCTGGCGACCTGGGGTATCCGGAAGATCGCCCCGGCCGCCCCGAAGGGCTGGAGACGTTTCCGGTGGCGGGCGACGGCCGCCGGTTTGCTCTGCCTGGCAGGCCTCGGGTCCGCGATACGGGCAGGGGCCTTCGCGGCGTGGTTCGCCCCCTCGCCGCTCGGGCGCCTGGTGGCCCGGTCATATGCCCAGGGCGGCGAGGTCGTCTCGCAGTGGCAAGGGAGGTACGATCGCGTGGCCGTCTTCCGGATCGATGCCGAGGATCCCCGGGCGCACTGGAAGCTCCTGGGCACCGCCCCGGGCGACCGGAACCAGGCCCTGGACCCGGGGCCGCTGCGTCGGCCCGGGGAATACCGGTACCTGCTCCTGGCGACCACTCGCGATCCGCTTCGAGTGGCCATCTCGAGCGTCCAGAGCGTCGCGGTGCCATGACGTGAGAACCCGGCCCGGCGTCGCGCGTCACAGCGGATCGCTCCGATCGAGCCCATCGTGGAGGTGACATGACAGCAACCGAAACCAGCGGCGACATCGTGATCCGGCGCCACGAGCCCGGCGATCGGCCGCGCCTCGTCGATCTCCTCGAGCTGTCGATGCTCGAGACGTACCCTGACCTCAAGCCCTTCACGCGCTCGGTGCTCCGCACGCGCGTCGAGGTCGAGTTCGCGCAGTACTACGCACTCGAAGAAAAGGAGATCTGGGTCGCCGAGGTCGCAGGCGAGGTCGCGGGCTGCCTGTGGGTCATGGAATCGTTCCATCCCGTCACCGAGATCCCGGATCTCTTCGTGGTCAACATCGCGGTCTACCCGCAGTTCCAGGGCCGGGGCCTGGCCCGGCGCCTCTTCACCGAGGCCACGAACCACGCCCACAAGCTGGGCATCTCGCGGTTGCGGCTCTTCGTCAATCCGGTCAACCAGGCGGCCTATAGCCTCTACCTCAAGCTGGGCTTCGAGCCGCAGACCCACGAGATGCGCCTGCTGCTCCCGTAGCCGCGCGGATCGGGATCGCCCCTGAGGATCGAAGGTGACACGGTCCTGTCTCCCGGCGCAACATGGGAGCGCCCATGAATCATTACCAGTATCTCGGGGTGCCGCCCGAGGCTTCTTCCGAAGCCGTGCGGGACGCGGCCCAGGTCGCCCGCAAGCGCTGGCAATTGCGGCTCGGGGCCGCAGCCGACGACCGGGCGCGCGCCCGGGCCGAAGCGGCCCTGGCGCGGATCGCCGAGGCCGAGGCGGTCCTGACGGATCCGGGCCGGCGTTCGGCCTACGATCGCCAGTTGCGTGGAACCGAGCCCGAGGAGCCGGCATCGCCTCGCCAAGAGAACGAATTCGGCCCTGGACGCTCCGGGGATGCCCCGTCGGGCCAGCCCTCTGCCGAAGAGTTTCCCGGAGCGGGGCCCTTGCCCGGGTACTGGCCATACGGCGGCTGGCCCGGAGGCGTCGCCCCGCGCCCCGAGGAGACCGACACGGACGCTGGCGGGGGCCAATCTTCCTTCGCAGGCACGCCCGGGAGTGAGCCGCAGCTCTCGGAGCCGGCCCGCGGCCGGCTAGCTCGCGAGCTGACGAGCGTGCTCGAGAGGATGGCGTCTCGCCTCCAGAGCCGCCGCTGGTCGGTCAAGCAGGCTGTCGCAGCAGGGGTAGGGGTGCTGGTCCTCGCGGTGTATGCCTGGTCACAGACCTACCGCCTGGATTCGTCGCCGGCCCCGACGCCCGGATTCCTGATGCAGGCGGGCGGAGGTGCGGTCGGTCAGGCCCCTCCATCTGCCGCGTCCCTTTCACCGGGCCAGTCCTCGGTCGCGTCGTCCTCTGGTCAGGCATCCGCCACCATCGCTGCCTCCGTGCCGACCGCAGCGCCTGCATCCATGCCGGGCGAGCCGCCGGAGAACAGCGAGGCGTGGTCCATATGGATGGTGCGGCAGGCTTATGCCGCTTTCGCGCAGCACGATTACGCATCCTCGGTGCAGCTCTACAACCGGATCCTGGCCCGCCATCCCGACGATGCCATCGCGCACGTCGGGTACGCCGTCACCCTCCTGGCGATGGATCAGGCCCCTGCCGCCGAGGCGCAGTGTCGCGCCGCCATCCGCATCGAACCGCGATTCCCCGAGGCCCACTACGATCTGGCCGTCGCCCTGCACCGGGAGCATCACGACGCCCAGGCCGTGGCCGAGTTCCGGAGGTTCCTCGCGCTGGCCCCCAACGACAAGGCGGCGCCCGCCGCCCGGGGCTTCATCGCCCGGAGCTTGCTCCGAGCGCCCTCTCCGTAGCGACGCCTCGCGCCGACACCCGCAGGCCGAGGGGACCCTGCCGTCAGAGCCCCCGTGAGCTCGCTGGCACCCGTCAGGCCATGCCGCGATCCCCCTCGGACCTCGCGATAAGTACCGGATCTTGAAGGTTCGAGGG
>JAJYIO010000400.1 GCA_021790035.1 bacterium
CTGCCGACAGCGCCCCCGTGAGCTCGCTGGCACCGGTCAGGCCGTGCCGCGCTCCCCCTAGGACCTCGCGATAAGTCCCGGCTATTGAAGGTTCGAGGGGGCCGTCAAGCAATGGAGACGGCTTTCGTGCTAGCATGGAGCCAAATTTTCGGTACTGCTGTCGCCATGACCTGTACCGTTCCGGGATGACATATCACGTTAAAGAGGACGTCGATGGCCGTAGAATCCATCCTTCCCAAGGCCCAAGGGGCGGGAGAGGCCTATTCGGGAGAACCCCGCATCAACGACTGGAGCATCCAGGTCGCGACCGCCAACGGTTCGGGCAGCCAATCAGCCAACCTGGTTCTGCTGCGCACCATCTTCAACATGGGAGTCCCGGTCGGAGGCAAGAACCTCTTTCCGAGCAACATCGCGGGCATGCCCACGTGGTTCACGGTCCGCGCCAATCACCAGGGTTTTACCGGTCGCAAGAAGGAAGTTGATCTCCTGGTCGCGATGAACCCGGAGACCTTCGAGGCCGACATGGCCGGTCAGATTCCTGGCACCGTGATGCTCTACAACACCGACATCAAGGTGCCGGGTCAGCTCCGGGAGGACCTGGTCCTTTACGGCGTGCCGTTCACCAAGCTTGCCGGCGAGGTCAGCCCTGACGTCAAGCTCAAGAAGCTCCTGACCAACATGGTCTACGTCGGCGCCCTGGCTCACCTGCTCGGTCTTGAGATTCCCGAGGTCGAGAAGGCCATTCGCCGGCAGTTCAAGAACAAGGAGAAGGCCGCCAACCTCAACATCGAGGCGGTCCGCAAGGGCCTCGAGTACGCGCAGGCCAACCTGGTCAAGCGCGACGGTCTGCGCATCGAGCGCATGAACCAGAACGGCGGCAAGATCATCATCGAGGGCAATCACGCCGCCGCGCTCGGCGCCGTGTTCAATGGCGTCACCGTGGTCGGGTGGTATCCCATCACGCCGTCGACCACCGTCGTCGAGGCCGCCATGGAGTACCTCCAGGAGCTTCGCGTGGAGCCGGACGGCAAGGCCACCTACGCCGTCGTGCAGGCCGAGGACGAGCTCGCGGCCATCGGGATGGTCATCGGGGCCGGCTGGGCTGGTGCCCGCGCCATGACGGCCACCAGCGGGCCTGGCGTCTCCTTGATGGCGGAGTTCGCGGGCCTGGCGTACTACACCGAGGTCCCCGGGGTAATCTTCAACGTCCAGCGCGTCGGGCCGTCGACCGGCCTGCCCACCCGGACGGCCCAGGGCGACGTTCTCAGCACGGCTTTCCTGTCCCACGGGGATACCAAGCAGGTCATGCTCTTCCCCCGGGATCCCAAGGAAGCCTTCGAGATGGCGGGCTCCGCCTTCGATCTCTCCGAGCGGCTCCAGACGCTGGTCTTCGTCATGATGGACCTCGACCTCGGCATGAACTACTGGGTCAGCGACGCCTTCGTCTATCCGGACAAGCCGCTGGATCGGGGCAAGGTCCTCGGCAAGGAGGATCTGGATCGCATCGGCTCGTTCGATCGCTATCGCGACGTCGACGGCGACGGGATTCCCTATCGCACGCTCCCCGGCAACGAGCATCCGCTGGCCGCCTACTTCACGCGTGGATCGGGCCACAACGCCTCGGCAAAGTACTCCGAGAAGCCCGAGGATTACCACTACATCGTGGAGCGTCTGACCCACAAGTTCGAGACCGCCCGCGATTACGTGCCCGAGGCGGAGATTCTCGACCAGGGCAACAAGGTCGCGATCCTCGCCTACGGTACCAGCGATCTCGCGATGGCCGAGTGCCGCGATCAGCTCCGCAAGGACTACGGCATCGAGACCGACTATGTGCGGGTCCGCGCCTACCCCTTCCCCCGCTCGGTGCACGAGTTCATCGCCCGTCACGATCGCGTCTACGTGGTCGACCAGAATCGCGACGGCCAGATGCGGCAGGTACTCACGCTCGACCTTCCGGCCGATCAGCACACCAAGCTCCGGAGTGCCCTGCACTACGATGGCCTGCCGCTCGACGCCCGTAGCATCACCGAGGCGATCCGCGCCCAGGAGGGCAAGTAAATGGCTGTGAGTTCCGCACCCCAAACCACCAACCGGGCTGGCCTCAGCAAGAACGATTACAAGGGCGCGCCGTCGACGCTGTGCAGCGGCTGCGGCCACGACGCGATCACCAGCCAGATCATCAATGCGTACTACAACCTCGGCATCAAGCCCTGGGAAGTCGCCAAGGTCTCGGGAATTGGTTGCTCGAGCAAGTCGCCGACGTACTTCCTCAATCGCGCCCACGGATTCAACGGCGTGCACGGCCGCATGCCGGCCCTGGCTACCGGGGTGGCGATGGCCAATCACACGCTCAATATCATCGGCGTCTCGGGCGATGGCGACTCGGCGGCCATCGGCACGGGCCAGTTCGTCCACACCATGCGGCGCAACACCCCGATGGTCTACATCATCGCCAACAACGGTGTGTACGGCCTGACCAAGGGCCAGTTCTCGCCCACGGCGGATGCCGGGAGCAAGTCCAAGGGTGGACGGGCCAACGACATGCGGCCCATCGACGTGTGCGCGCTGGCCATCCAGCTCGGGGCCACCTACGTCGGCCGCGGATTCTCGGGGGATCCCAAGCAGCTCCTCACCCTGCTCGAGGGGGCGATCGCCCACAAGGGCACGGCTCTCCTCGACGTCATCAGCCCTTGCGTCACCTTCAACAACCATGAAGGTTCAACCAAGAGCTACGCGTACGCCAGGGAGCACGAGATCCGGATCCACGAGCTCGACCTGATTCCCCACTTCGAGCCCATCGAGGTCGTCGGCGAGTTCGAGCCGGGTCAGATGCGCGAAGTCCGTCTGCACGACGGCTCGTACCTGCGGGTCCGCAAGCTCGAGCGCGAGTTCGATCCCACGAGCCGCTCTCAGGCGCTCGCGCTCTGCGTGCAGGCCGAGGAGCGTCAGGAGTTCCTCACCGGTTTGCTCTACGTGGAGACCGATCGCCAGGATCTGATCAGCGGATTGAACGTCGTCGACGAGCCGCTGGCCACGCTGCCGGTCGAACGCGTGCGCCCCAGCAAGGCGGCCCTCGACAAGATCATGGCCGAGCTGGCGTAACCATCTCCTTCGATTCGAGAGCCCGCAACGATAGCCGTTGCGGGCTCTCGAACGATTTTCGGTCGAGGGGAATGGACGTCCTTCGACGGAAACCTGTTTAGCTGCCCGGCAGCGGGGTGATCTCCTCAGAAACTCCCCTTCGGGGCAGTGACTTGCAGGGGGCCTTGCCCCCCGCAAACTACCCCCCGCTGCGGGCAA
>JAJYIO010000401.1 GCA_021790035.1 bacterium
AGCTGGCGCTCCCTCCGGTCGAGGTCGAGGACGCCGTCGGCGTCGGGGTGGGATTGGTCGTCGCCTGCGTTCCGGTCGTGCCCCCGGTGGAGCCATTGCCGGTCGTCATTCCCGGGCAGCCTGCAATCGTCAGCGAGATCGCAGCCGCCGCCAGGGCGTAGCGTGTCTTCATGGGCATCCTACCTCCATCATCACCGACCCTTGACCGGCTGATCGTCTGCGTTCCTGGCCGGCCTGTCAAGGGCCTGGGCGCATCTGGGCGCGTTTCGAGGCCAGGCAGAAAGGGCGCCCCCGACCTTGGGCTTGCGATGGCCCGCCGCCGAAACTACTCAGCATCACGGCGTCGCGCCCGTCTTGGGTGCGACGCCGCTCGCAAAGGGTCCTCGAGTGGACCGAGGTTCAGCGCGGTTCCGGGATCAGTACGTCGCGTAGCTCGACGGGACGCCGAGGGTGAGGGACGGAGCCGTGCCGCGGCCGATGGCCTGGCTCTCGCCGAAGTCGCTCTGGATGGTCGAGGAGATCGTCGAGAGGATCGAGGAATCCTTGATGATGAGGCCGACCTCGCGGTTCTTGTCCATGGACGTGGCCGAGAGATTCACCGAGCCGACATAGCCGGTGGTGCCATCCACGACGATCGCCTTGCCGTGCAGGTACAGGCTGGTCATCAACTTGACGTTCGTCACGCCGGCATTCTGGAGGGCCGAGACCTCGCTCTCGTCGCTCGAACTCGGGGCCTTGCCATTGGTCGGACCCGCCAGCAGGACCTCGACATTCACGCCGGCCTGGGCCTTCTGACCGATCATCTGGATGACCTCGGGATCGTTGCACTCCTCGTCCTCGATCAGCAGGCTCCGCTGGGCCGACTGGATGAGGTTCTCGAGCATCCCTCGAGAGTTGACCGGGCTGACGACCAGCGACGGATCGTCGAAGCTCGGCTGCTGGAGGTTCCAGTCCGCCTGGAAGATCGCGGCGATCGCCTGGGCTTCGGCGGGATTGGTATCGACCAGGCCGTACTCCCGGTTGGCCGAGAAGGCGGACTTCGACATGTTGGTGGTCGTGATGATCGACTCGGTCCCGTCGATCACGAACGCCTTCTCGTGGGTGTAGGTGAACGCAGGGTTGGACCAGTGCACCTGCGCTCCTGCCGACTGCAGGGCCGTCATCGCCTTCTGGTTGATGTTGTGCATCGTGGGGCCGCCGTAAGGCTTGGAATCGAGGATCACCCGGACGTCGACTCCGCGCTGGGCCGCCTGTTCGAGGGCGCTGAGCACGTCCTGGTCGGACAGGAGGTACATCTCCATCAGAACCGACTGCTGGGCGCCGTTGATGGCGTCGACAATGGGAGCCACGCCGTCATCGGGCTCGACGAACAGCGACAGCCCGGACCCACCGGCGAGCGATTGCGCTCCGAACGTCCCGTTCTGGCTGTTTCCCAGAAATCCGTTCGTCCCACCGCAGCCGGCCAAGGTCAGGGACGCCATCAGGGCGCCAGCCGCCAGAACCTTACGCATTACCGCCTGATCCTCTCTTGCGAAGTCGTACGCCAACTCACCCCGAGTGGCTAACCGAGTGTCAGGAATGCCCGCATCGCGGGCGAACCGCCGTTTATCGGTAGACGTGATCGCGGAGGATCACCCTGAACCGCCCTTGCAGCCACCGAATGCCGGCTGACTGCACCCTTGATACTGGTGGACTCCGTCGAAGGCTTATTCCCAAGCGAAAAGTAACCTTCGATTAACTGATGGTTATCATACTTGATAGCCTGGGCGTTTTGCAAGTCCTCCAAGAGTTTTTTCCCCAAGCTTAAAGATTCCGAAATAAATCGCGGCATGGCGTCCCGTGGCGCTCTCCGGGAACCTGCCGGCCTGGCGCGGCGTCAGTTAAGATAGGCAAATGTCCGGTCTGGCCCTGATTTCCCCGCGGTCACTGGCGAAGGCGCTGCCGAAGACGGCGCCGATCGCCCTGGCCTGCTGCCTGCTGCCCTGCTGCAAGCCACTGGGTTCCGCTACGGCTCAAACGGCGCCAGCCGGTTCGCCCGGCCCGTCCACGGTCCAGGTGTCGGCTTACCCGGCGCCCCCCGGAGCAACCACGGGCGGGATCGAGGTGTTCACCGACTGGAAGGCGCTCCTCATCACCGGGGCGCCGAGCCAGGTGACGGTCGCGCTCCGGGAGACCAACGGCCCGATCCAGGCCAGCTACGTCTTCACCCCCGGAGGGACCAAGGGCGACCCGGGGATCGACGCGACCGGGACCGTCGACTTCTCCAACCTCCCGCCGGGCGGCTACTCGGTCAAGATCTCGGCGACGGGCGCATCGATCGGCAGCAACGCGGAGGACGTGATCGCCCAAGCCGGCTCCACTTCCGAGCTGTACCTGCCCGTCCATCCCGCCACCGTGGGACTCCCCCCGACTCCTCCGTCCGCGTGCGGTTCCACGGGCATCCTCGGCGAGCTCGAGGGAGACGATCACTGGATACCGATCGTTGACCAACCGCTCGAGGCCTACGGGTCGGTGCGGGGAAGCTGGTTCGCCGACGTCGACCTGCCAGCGGACCACGACGGCCACGATCGCAACTTCTATCTGGCCCCGGACGACGACTACGCGGGCCTGTTATCGGACAGCAACGACACCGACGTGCGCTACGACGGCCACAAGCTGATGGAGTGCGAGTGGGACAGCGGCTTCAATCCGAACAACCAGTCGCTGTCCTTGCCGCTTGCCAACTGGCCGATCGTGGGCGATCGGACCTGGGTGAGCGGCCCGTGGATCTACGACTGCGATCACTCCTTCTCCGGCTTCCAGATCCCTTATCACACCGAATTCCATAGCTGGGCCGCCGCGCCGTTCCCGATGGCCGAGGCATTCACGCGGTTCGATCCCACGATGTACCTGCCGACGGATACCGCTCCGTCCTTGACCTACCGCACCTACATCACGATCCGGTCGGGTTTCGGCGCGCAGGACTACGTCTTCGACGTTCCCATGCCCCCGATGCCCGCGGGCGCACGGCCGGTTTACCGTCTTGACCAGCCCGCTCCGCCGGGCATCGCGGTCCAGCTGACGCCGATCATTCCAGACGGCGTGATCCAGGTGGGCGACCCCCTTGCCGTCATGTCCCCGAGCAGCATCCAGTCCCGGATCGCTCGCCTCCGGATCCACCTTCAGATCGATTCCGGCGCCGGAGCTGCCGGCTACGCCGGAACCATCACGGCAGGCTGGTGGGAACCGACCTCGACCCTGGCCTACAAGCAGGTCCAGGTGGCCTTCCAGTCGTTGCAGATCAACGAC
>JAJYIO010000402.1 GCA_021790035.1 bacterium
GCGGGGTGAGCCTTGCGCAGGGCGATGAGGCGCCGGTAGAACGCGTGCGTCGAAACGTTCCACTGCTTGCGGTTCCATTCGAAGCAGCCTCGATCGCCGGGATCCTTGGGACCGCTCATGCCGATCTCGTCGCCGTAATAGATGACGGGCGCACCGGGATAGGTGAACTGGACCAGAGCGGCCAGCCTCTGGCGCGCTGCAACTCCGCCCATGGCCGTGAGCAGGCGCTCGGTGTCGTGGCTGCCCAGGAGGTTGAACATTCCATCGGTCGCCGAGCCTTCGTCGGCGCGCTGCGCGGCCAGCGTGGCATCGAACGCGCTCGGCGCGGTCTTGCCCGATGCGAACCCCAGGACCGCGTCACGGAAGGGGTAATTCATCGTGGCATCGAACTTGTTCCCGCGAATCCACGCGCGGGGGTCGGTCCAGATCTCCCCGACGAGATACGCGTTGGGGTTGATCGCCTTGACCGCCTTGCGGAAGTCCTGCCAGAAGCCGGGCTGCCGGACCTCGTTGGGCACGTCGAGGCGCCAGCCGTCGATCCCCATGCGGCCCCAGTACGGCACGACCTGGTCGAGGATGTACGAGCGCACGGCCGGGTTGGCATAGTTGAGCTTGGGCAGGCTCCAGATGCTCCACCATGCCGCGTAATTGGGCTTGGGCTGCTCGACGACCGGGAATCCGTAGAACGTGTACCAGTTCCAGTAGGGCGAACTCGGTCCCTTGGCCACGGCTTCCTTGAAGGCGTGGAACGTGGTGCCGGTGTGGTTGAAGACGCCGTCGAGGATGATGCGGATGTGCGCCGCGTGCAGGTCGTGCACCAGGGCGCGGAAGTCCGACAGGGTCCCGAAATGCGGGTCGATCTTGAGGTAATTCGTGGTGTCGTACTTGTGGTTGGAGGGCGCCTCGAAGATGGGGTTGAGGTAGATCGCCGTCACCCCCAGGCGCCGCAGGTAACCGATGTGCTGCCGAATGCCGGCGAGATCGCCGCCGAAGAAGTTGTCGACCGTGGGCACGCCGCCCCAGGGCTGAACGTTCGGGGGATCGTTCTGCTTGTTCCCGTTGGCGAAGCGCTCGGGAAAGATCTGGTAGAACACCGCGTTCTTGACCCATTGCGGCGCGTTGACACGTCGACTCGCCGCAGGGGCCCAGGCGGCTCCGGATCCGACGGTCGACGCCGCCAGGAAGGCTATGGGCGCGAGCTTTCGCAGTGCGTTCTGGGGCACGGTCAAGATCCTCGACAGCAGGGCTCGCCCAGCGTAGCACACGGGCGCTGGCCGCAGGGTGTCTGAAGAACGGCCGGTGATCGGGCCGAGCGGATCCAGGCGACCGCGTCGAGCGCGGGATCCGAATCTGCCGCCAACGGCAGCTAGCGTGGCCGATCTAGCCCCTCATCTCGTATGCTGTCGGATACGCGACGCTCTGGGCGAGTTCCTGTCGGGGAGCGGGGCGACGGGGAGGATCGATCCTGGAACTCCATGACGTCGGACGGGCCCGGACTCTGGGGAGCCTCGCCGTGGGCGTGGCGGTCATCGCGTTCTGGCTGAGGGTCACAGGAGAGATCCGGGGCCTCGAGAACGACCTGTTCTGGCACCTCGACGTCGGGCGCTGGATCCTGGCCCACCATGCCGTCCCGACCCGCGACATCTATTCCTGGACGGCGGCGGGACGGCCGTGGCTCGACCAGGAGTGGCTCGGCGAGGCTCTCCTGGCCAAGCTCTTCGCCAGCGGAGGGGCCCGAGCGCTCTTTGCCTTGCACTGGCTGCTGCTGGCTGCCATCTTCCTGGTCCTGCTGGCAATCTATCGAGCGGCCGGGACCGAATTCGGCCTGGCTGCCGTGGGCGCCCTCGTGTCGTCGCTGCTCCTGTTCGGGGTCTTCACGCTGCGGTTGCAGGTCTTCTCGGTGCTCGGTCTCGCCATCACGGTGCGCGTGCTGCAGGCCTGGTGGCTCGAGGATCGGATCCCGGCCTGGGCCTGGGCTTATCCCGCCTGGGTCGTCCTGTGGGCGAATCTCCACGGCGGCGGCGCGATCATCGGTCCGGCCACGCTGGCGATCGCCCTGGCGATCGAGTTTCTTGCGCGCCGCCGGAACCAGGTCAAGCGCCTGGCCATCCTGGCGTCGGTGTCCGCAATCTGCCTGCTGGCCAACCCTGCGGGCGTGCGCCTGCTGGCCTATTCCATCCAGACGCTCGCCGATCCCCGGGTACGAGCGATGAACGCCGCCGTGATGGAATGGCAGCCGTTCAATCTCCATGATCAGCCTTTCCAGTACCTTCTCGCCTACCTGGGCTGGTTGCTCGCGGTGGGCTGGATCTGCAAGATACGCGTGTCGCGATCGCAGCTGGCCGTGGCGGGGGTCTGGGTGGCCTTCGGGTTGACGGCGATGCGAAACGTCCCGCTGGCGATCGTGGGTTCGGCGCCCCTGGCTGCAGCCATTCTGGCCCGCAGCCAGCAGAGCCTGGGCTCGTGGCCGTGGGGCCGGAAACTCGTCGTGCTCCTTTACTCTCTGGCTTTCATGGCGCTGACCGTCCTCCCCGCGGTGGCGCTGCTCCGCCAGGGCCGGATCGAGAACGGCAACGAATTCCCCTCGGCGCGGGCGATCGCCGCCTTGAGGCGCGATTGCCGGGATTGCCGGCTCCTGAACTACTACGACTGGGGCGGGATCATCTCGTTTCTCGCCTATCCGGAGGTCAAGGTCTTCGTGGACGGGCGGCAGTATCTCTTCGGTCCGCGGATCATGGCCGCGCACGACACGATGATCTGGACCCGGCCGGGCTGGCAGGCGGACCTGGCGCACTACCGGATCGACGCCGTGTTCGTGCCCTCTCGCACGCCGCTGGTGCGAGCTCTGGCCAGGAATCCCGCCTGGAAGATCCTTTTCGCCGGCCCCGAGTCCGCGCTTCTGGTACGGCAATCCTGATCTCCCCGTCGCGGCAAGTCGCGGTCGCGGCCAAGGGGGCTGCGGTTGCCCGGGTGGGCGCCGAGCGCCTCGCATGGAAGGTGGCGCCCCGCACGTGCAAAGCCCGCCAGGACTCGCATCCTGACGGGCTTTGCACCTAGCGGGGTTGACGGGGCTCGAACCCGCGACCTCGGCCTTGACAGGGCCGCATTCTAACCAGCTGAACTACAACCCCTGGGGGACAACGATAGTATCGGACGGACTGGCGGCTGTCAAATGAGTCGCCCACCGGCTTCGCCGACCCTCTCGAATGAAACGCCCCCTGCCGAGCGGGGCTACGCAGCAGCTTGCCCGCAGCGGGGGGTAGTTTGCGGGGGGCCAGGCCCCCTGC
>JAJYIO010000403.1 GCA_021790035.1 bacterium
TTGCGCAGTGTAGCGACCGCGCAGAGGGACCCGTTCCAGTAGAAAACGATCTAGAATCACGCGTGAACGCTCTGACCCGGTTCCTCGCCCGGCTTTTCGGCCGAAAAGCCCCTGGCCCGGCCCCGCGTCCCCTGTCCGACGCCTCGCTGGGCCTGTTCCTGGTGCTGGCGGCCGCGATCCTGGTGGGCCTGATCGCCATGCTCGGAGGCATTCACTGGGGCCGGGAGCTCGACGTCACGGCCCGGTTCACGGACGCCACGGGCCTGTCTTCCGGAGCTCCGGTCCTGGTCGCGGGAGTCGTCGTCGGACGCGTCACGGGGCTGTCGGTGCAGGACGGGATGGCGGTGGTCTCGATGGCGGTGAGCCCGGATGCGGATCTGCGGGAGAACATGACCGCCGCCATCCGTTCCAAGACCCTCCTCGGCGAACGCGCCATCCAGCTCCTGCCGGGGCCTCCCGGTGCTGCGCCGCTGAAGTCGGGGGACGTCATCGCTCGCACGCTGCCCTCGACCGAGCCCGATGCCCTGATGAGCGGGCTGGTGCCATTCCTCGCCGAGGTCGATCCCGCGGATGTGGGGGCCGTGGCCCACGCCATCGGCCAGGCGGCCCGCAATGGCGACATCACTCACGCGGTCACCGCCCTGGCGCGGCTCGACACCCTCCTCGAGACCGAGGAGCCCAAGATCGACACCCTCCTCGGCGAGCTCGACCGAGCGGCGCCGTCCGCCGGTCACCTGGTGGGATCGCTCGATGCCGAGATGCCGACCATTCACCGCACCCTGGTCGATGCGGATGGTGCCATGGCGGGCGCGCCCGAGCTGATGGATCGCGCCGATCGCATGCTGGCGCATACCGATCGCCTCGCCACCACGCTCGATGACGCCCTCGCGACGTCGAGTCCCCACATCGTCGCCCAGACACAGCAGGTCCTCGACCGACTGCCAGCCACCCTCGATCGCCTGGATCGCCTGGCGGACAAGCTCTCGGTCTTGACCGATCGGCTGGGGCCCGCGGTTGACAAGGCCTCCGGGCTGCTCAACGAGCCCACCGTTCACAAGCTCCTGCGCAAGGACGGGATTCGCGTCCATCTGTTTTGAGGGACCGGGCGGCTGCAGTCCGGCGGGAGCCCGCCATTCGCGGTCTGGCGGGGTGCGATCGGGTCCACAACGCGTGTGCAGGCGGGGATCCGGGCTCAAGGGGGGCTTTGCGCAAGAGCGGGTCGGAGGTAACCTCTGCGCGTGCGCCCGCGGGGGAGGCCGCTTTTGGAAATCCAGGACGTCATCATCGAACGGCAGGACCAAGACACGTTTTGCGGGGTGCTCACGTTCCGGCACCGGCACGAGGAGCAGGCGTTGACCTGGACCTTCCAGTCGGGCGAAAGCCGGAAGGTGGTGCTCATGCTCTATCCCGCGAAACCGGCCACGACCGACACCCGCATCATCCAGTCGCATTACCGGGAGCTTGCCGACGCGATCCTCGGGGAGGTCTTTCGCCGGGCTTGATCAGAGGCCCAGCTGGCGGAGGAGATCGGCCACGAACCGGGTGGCGCCAGGGACGCCCTCGGGCGGCGCCCATGATGGCCAGCGCTTGTGGGTGGCCTCGTCGTAGGGGCCCTCGGCGATCTCGAGCAGAGTGGTCCCGGGTTCGAGGGCGATGACCGTGTGCCACGTCCGGGGTGGGATCTCGACGCCACGGGCGGCTCCGCGAGCCGCGATCGTCACGCTGTCGACGATCGCGCCCTGGTCGTCGAACTCGATCACGACCGCCTTGCCCCGGAGAGCCACGAACAGTTCCACCTGATCGGGATCCTGGTGGCGGTGAGGGCGCACGTAGCTCTCGGGCTCGATGCCGTGGACCATCCGCTGGACGTGCTCTTGGAGCTCGTGAAAGCGACGGATGTGCCGGTGCCGTGGAGACTGGCGGGCCTGCTCGCGGACGTCGTCCATCAGGGCATCGTCGATGACCTTGAACCGGGACATGGAGACGATCTCAGATCCCGCCGGTAGCGGGAGGATCGAACCTGAACAGTAGCTTGCTGGCGTCGGGCCACGTGCCGACGACCGGAGTGGCGCCGGGAACGATCTGATCGCCGGATGCCTCCGCCACCGAGAACGACGGGCCAACCTTGTAGATGACGTACGACTCGGGGGAGCGGAGTTCCGCCGGGGTCAGGGCTCCTGCCCCCTGCGAGTCGGCCCAGCAGAGCAGCAGGAAATCCGCGACCTTGTGCGTGGAGGTCGCCTGGATCATGAAGGTATGGCTGGCGTCCGACGACGGAACCACCACGGTGGTGAACGCGAGCTTGCCCGACGGATCGGTCGGAAGCGAGAAACTGCCCGATGAATCGTCCCCTTCGAAGTATCGCAGGAGGCCGACCTTGACCTGCGTCTGGCCGGCCGTCGAGACCCAGCCGTGGATGGTGACGGAGTCGCGACTGTAGAGCTGGACTTGACTGGCTGCTGCCAGGGCCAGGGCGCATCCAGACGCGCTGGCTCCGATCATCAGACCGGCAGCGGCGCGCAGGGCCAGCTTGGCGCTGCCGACCGGGCCTCGGGACGATCTGGCCACGGTGCTACATGCCGCTGGTACTGTATTCGATCTTGTACTTTGGTTGCGCATCCTGACGCCTGGCCTCGTGGTAGGCCTCGTACGCGCCCAGGCCCCACGGGATGGCTGCGGCGCCCGCACCTGCCAGGACCGGCAAGCTCTGCCCGGACGGGTAGTCGCCGGCCAGCTGCACCAGCGCGAATGTGGCGACGAAGCTGATCGCCGTGAACGCCACGTAGAACAGCGACCTGTCGTAGCGATTGGTATAGGCGTTGCCGGCGCCGGGAAAGCCTATCCCGAGCAACAAGGCCACTCCCGGATTGGGAGGGTCCTGGATCGCGACGGTGTCCTTGGAGACCTTGATGTTGCCGTTGGCCGTCTGGACCTGGAAGTCCGCAGAGGTCTGCTTGAGGATCTTGCCCTCGACTCGCGTGCCGTTCTTCAAGTAGATGGTCTCGGCAAGCGCTGGGGCCTCTGTCGCACACACTAAAGAGAGCGCAACCCCCAGGGCGATGGTCGTGCGAACGGGCGGCAAGAGCGGGTCCTCCTTGCAAGTTACCCTACCCCAGCCGGCCCCGCCTGTCACGCCACGGATCGCCGCTCCGCATCCGGTGCGGTTCCCCGGAAACATTTGGGTGCACCGCTTTGCCACCTGGCCACCTTGAATTCTGGGGCCCGAGCCTTCGAAGCTCGGAGCCCTCAGGGCAGACGCTTCGATCCTCCCTCACCAAGCTG
>JAJYIO010000404.1 GCA_021790035.1 bacterium
GCGAAGCGCCCGCGCAGCGTACACGGCGGGTACGTGAGCAGGCACTGCAGCGGTTGACGAAGCATGGCGGAATGGATGACGGTCAAGGTGACCCGGTTTGGACCCGGTCCGGACAGAGCGTCTCGAGATCGGGGGCAAGTCCGGGTTGAGCTCGCCCGATAACTCCTCCTGGAAGAGGATGGGTTTCAAGTGGCTGTTTCTGCGCTGGGTCGCGATCCCCTGAAGGGCGGATCGCAGAGCAGCGCGAGCGTGCCCGCGAGTCGCGCACGGGCCTCCAGGACCCGTCCGGCGGCAAGTCAGGGCGATCGCATGATCCTCTCGACGCAGGCCGCAACCGGCACGCCCCGGTCGGTTGTCGGTCCCGTGCGACAACCCTTGGCTTGCCCCGCCAAGGCGCCCGCCGAGCCTGGCGCCGCCCAGTTGCTCAAGTACCGGATCTGGCCGCTGTCCGGAGCGCCGGTCGTCGCCCCCAGCACCGACGTCCGCCTGGGCACCACCGGTCTCATCCCGCGCATTCTCAACTGGATCGATACCT
The DNA here is from genome assembly GCA_021790035.1 of bacterium. Taxonomy (GTDB): domain Bacteria; phylum Cyanobacteriota; class Sericytochromatia; order S15B-MN24; family VGJW01; genus JAJXWQ01. The sequence continues at coordinate 536 of JAJYIO010000404.1, forward strand.
GGTCCCCCGGGCTGGCCAGCGGGATCCGCAAGGGCACTCGGATCGCCGGCCCGCCGATGTACTGGGTCTCCGGCATCGCCAACGGCCTGATGCTCCTCCACGACTGGCACAACCCGGCCTTCAAGCCCGGAACCAAGGTCGCGCTGGCCACGGGGACCGGGCTCACCTTGGTCGGGGCCAGCGCCGCTACCTATTCGGCCCTTCCGCTCCAGGGAGCGATGCTCGCCAACCGCGTGGCGGGCGTCGCCGGGGGGCTCGCCGGCGGGATCTTCGGAGCCATCAACATGATCGTGACGCTCCGGAATCCGTCCGCCACCCCCGCCGAGAAGTTCTCGGCCACGGGCGGCTTCGCCCTCGGGTCGCTCGGCACGGTCATCGGCACCGCCGCCGTGTTCCTTCCTGCCGGCACCGCCCTCGGCCCGCTCGGTCTGGGCGCCTGGGCCGCCATCGTCGGCGGGGCGGCGACCGCGCTGGCTGTGACCCAGCTTCTCTTCGGCAAGAACAAGTGGCTCAACCACGAGCTGTCGACCGCCGGCAAGGACATCGGCCAGGTGGGCCATTCCCTCGATGGCGTGGCTCACAAGGCCTTCAGCTGGCTGTAAGCGGTCGGGGCGCTCGCTACTTCAGGTGCGGCGGTCCCGTGGCGTCAGGCTCTTGGGGTATAGTGGCAGGTAGCGCCCACTGCCAGACGGATCTGGCCGTGCCTCGGATGGATCCGACAGCGAGAACCTTGTAGAAGTCCCGTTGGCAACCGACGCCTCGCCTAAACCGGCAGTCAAGGACGTGTCCGCACCCCGCGGGCTCGATCGCCTGCTGAAGCAGAGCGACGTCGTGCTGGCAGTCATCCTGGTGACCGTGGTCATCATGATGATCATCCCGATCCCCAAGCAGCTGCTGGACGTCCTGCTCGTCACCAACATCACGGCCAGCTTGTCGGTGCTCCTCATCGCGCTCTACGTGACCGAGCCGCTGGAGTTCAACACCTTTCCGTCGCTGCTGCTCATCCTCACGCTCTACCGCCTGAGCCTGAACATCACCACGGCACGATTGGTCCTCTTGCACGCGGACGCCGGCAGCGTCGTCAAGGCCTTCGGGAGCTTCGTGGTAGGCGGCAATTACGTCGTCGGTATCATCGTCTTCATCCTCCTGGTCGTGATCCAGTTCGTCGTCATCACGAACGGCGCGGGTCGCATCTCGGAAGTGGCGGCGCGCTTCACCTTGGACGCCATGCCCGGCAAGCAGATGGCGATCGACGCCGACCTCAACACCGGGCTCATCAAGGACGACGAAGCCCGGGACAGAAGACGCAAGATCCAGCGTGAGGCGGACTTCTACGGCACGATGGACGGCGCCTCGAAGTTCGTTCGCGGCGACGCCGTCGCGGGCCTCGTGATCACGGCCGTCAACATCGTCGGGGGCATCATCATCGGGGTGCTCCAGCACCACATGACGATCGCGCAGTCGGCCAGCACCTATACCATCTTGACCATCGGCGACGGTCTGGTCAGCCAGATCCCGGCCCTCTTGATCTCGACGGGCACGGGCATCCTGGTATCGAGGGCGGCTTCCGACGAGAACCTGGGCAGCCAGATCAGCACGCAGATCCTCGCCAACCCGAGGCCACTGACGATCGTCGCGGCGATGCTCATCGGCCTGTCGTTGGTCCCGGGCTTGCCGATGCCACCGTTCCTCGGGGTGGGCGCAATCGTGGGTGGCGTGGCCTATGCCATTCACCAGGGCCAGCGCAAGGCCGCCAGCAAGGCCAAGCAAGCGGCCGATGTGCCGGCCGCCGAGCCGCCCAAGGGCCCTGAGAACGTGATGGGTCTCCTCAAGGTCGATCCGATGCAGCTCGAGATCGGCTACCGGCTCATCCCCCTGGTCGATGCCACCCAGGGCGGGGACCTCCTCGAGCGCGTCACGATGATCCGCCGCCAGGTGGCGCTCAAGTTCGGTCTCGTGCTGCCACCCATTCGCGTCCGGGACAATCTGCAGCTCAAGCCCAAGGAGTACCGGATCAATCTGCGCGGCGTCGAGATCGCCAAGGGCGAGGTCCAGATGGACCATTACCTGGCCATGAACAGCGGCATGGCCAGCGACCAGATCGATGGCATTCCTACCACCGAGCCCGTCTTCGGTCTGCCCGCCTACTGGATCTCGGAGACCGACAAGGAAAGGGCCGAGATGCTCGGATACACGGTGTTCGACATCTCGAGCGTGATCGCCACGCACCTGATGGAGGTCATCAAGGCGCACTCGGCCGAGATCCTCACGCGATCCGACACCCAGTCGCTCCTCGACAACGTCAAGCAGGACAACGACGCCCTCGTCAGCGCCATCGTTCCGGACCTGCTGCACGTCTCGGATATCCAGAAGGTCTTGCAAAATCTCCTGCGCGATCAGGTCAGCATTCGCGACCTCATCCCCATTCTCGAGGCTCTCGAGGTCAACTCCCGGAGGTATTCGAACAATCCGACCTCCGGGAATCCCGAGGGTCATCAAGTCTCGCACACTCTGGTAGGATTCCGTAACAAAGGGCCAGGTTCTGTAGACTAGTGGATAGCTCCTCTCGATCATGGTGAATACTGTTGAAAGAGGTGGTGTGAGCTGCCCTGGTAGGGTGCGTGCGTGAAGATGACGGAAAAAGACCGTTCCAGGAGGTCCACCCGGCCTGTCGTTAAACCAAGGTACTACATGGCCCAAATCGTCTATAATGACGTCTGGCTTCCATGTACGGGCAACAGATGCGA
>JAJYIO010000405.1 GCA_021790035.1 bacterium
CTCCGAGGTACAGTGGCACGTCTCGAAGAATGCCGCGCTGCGGCCTCTTCTGGTGGACGTGGCGGGGCCAGGGGGCGCCGAAGCAACCGGTGGTCTGCCCGAGCCCTGTCCTTGCGGGGGGAGCTCGATGGTCGCGGCCAGCGCGCTCCGGAAGGCAGGTAGCAGCGATGGATCCCGGAGTGCAGGCCGTAGATGGCGAGGTCTCGACCGTGATACCGGCCGAGGGCGGCACTTTTCGTCCCTATATCCCCGCAGAGGCCCGCCTTCCCGAGCTGAGCGTGGTCCCGCTCATCCTCGGTGTCTTCCTGGGGATGGTCTTCGGGGCATCGTCGCTCTACCTGGTCCTCAAGGTGGGGCTCACGGTCAGTGCGTCGATCCCCGTGGCCGTCATCAGTATTACGGTCTTCAACCTTTTGTCTCGCTTTGGCTTCAAGAACACCTCGATCCTCGAGAACAACATCGTGCAGACCGCGGGGTCGGCCGGCGAGTCCCTGGCATTCGGCATCGGCGTGACGATGCCCGCGATCATGATCCTGGGCTTCGATCTCGAGATCACGCGGGTGATGCTCGTGGGCGTGCTCGGCGGCTTGCTCGGCATCTTGATGATGATCCCCCTGCGTCGCGCCCTCATCGTGCGCCAGCATGGCCAGCTCAAGTACCCCGAGGGCACCGCGTGCGCCGAGGTGCTCAAGGCCGGCGCCTCGGTCGAGTCTCGCCAGGCGGCGGGTCTGCTCGCTCCTGACGCCAGCCCCGGATCCGTCGCCGGGATGGATTCCAGGCATGCCGCGCTCGGCGCGCTCACGATCTTCTCGGGCTTTGGCATCGGGTTCGTGTACTACGTGCTCGAGGAAGTCTTCCGGACCTGGAAGGATACGGCGGCCAAGGTCTTCGGCAATCCGTTGCCCGACGCGTCGGCCTCGATCGAGGTCAATCCGGCACTGCTCGGCGTCGGTTACATCATCGGACCCAAGATCTCGGCGGCGATGGCCGGGGGCGGCGTCCTGGCGTATCTCGTCCTCATTCCCCTCATCGCGTACTTCGGCTCGCATGTGGCCGGACCGGTGGCGCCCGGCACGGTGCCCATCCGTCAGATGGGACCGGAGGACATCCACGGCACCTACGTGCTCTACATCGGAGCCGGGGCCGTGGCCGCAGGCGGCATCATCAGCCTGGTCCGCTCGTTGCCGATGATCTGGGGGAGCCTGCGGTCGGGCCTGTCCAATCTCCGTGCGGCGGCGGGAATCCTGGGCAGTCGCCAGCGTACGGATCGCGACCTGCCGATGGGCCTCGTCGTGGGCGGAATCGGGGCCGTGGTGGTGCTGATCACCCTGGCCCGGCCGCTCCACATGAACCTCATCGGTGCGCTCCTCATCGTGGTCTTCGGCTTCCTGTTCGTCACGGTATCGAGCCGCCTCACCGGCGAGATCGGATCTTCTTCCAACCCGGTCTCGGGCATGACGGTGGCGACGCTTCTGATCACCTCGCTCATCTTCTTGTTGATGGGCTGGACGAGTCCGGCATACTACGTCACGGCCCTCTCGGTCGGGGCGATCGTGTGCATCGCGGCCGGAAACGCCGGTGCCACCTCGCAGGACCTCAAGACGGGATACCTGGTCGGGTCGACTCCGCGCTACCAGCAGATCGCCATCCTCCTCGGAGCCCTCGCGTCGGCGCTGGTTCTCGGTCCGATCCTGCTGAAGCTCAACGCCGCAGGCACGGTTTACGTGCCGCAGGTGACCGTGCAGCGTACCGTGGGGGCAGCGGGACGGGTGACGGTGCGGAGCCACGAGAACTTCCCGGCAACCCTGCGCGCCAACCTGGCGGACCTCGGTCCCTCGGCCACGTTGCAAGGACCGCAGGCGGACAGCGATCACCACGTCTATCGCGAATGGCAGAACACCAATCCCGCGATCGGCCCCGAGGGAGAGTACCTGGTCAACGCGGCCGGCGTGCCGGTGTACCTGGTCGATCCCGGCATCAACGGGCGCTTCGATACGCGCCCCGACGGCACCCACGTCACCAAGTTCAGCGCCCCCAAGGCGGTCCTGATGAGCTACATCATCAAGGGCATTCTCGGCCGCCAGTTGCCCTGGGGACTGGTCCTGGCCGGGGCCCTGATCGCCATCGTGCTCGAGATGAGCGGGATCCCCTCGCTGGCATTTGCCGTCGGCGTCTACCTGCCGCTGTCGAGTTCCACCCCCATTCTGGTCGGTGGCCTCGTCCGGTGGCTTGCCGATCGCCAAACGGCCAAGCGTCTGGCCGCCCTCAAGCTGACGCCCGAGGAGCTGGCCGCCGAGTATGACAAGAGCCCTGGCGTGCTCCTGGCGTCGGGATACATCGCGGGCGGCGCTCTGGCCGGCATCATCATCGCATTTGTCGCGGGCGGCCTGGATCGGTTCTCGGATCAGATCAACACGTGGATGACCCTTCACAACCCCTTCTACGGCGGCCCCTGGGCGGATGCGCTGACCCTCGTGCCCTTCGCCGTCCTGGCGATCGTCCTGTACGCCTTCGGGCGCAAATCCACCCCGGAGGCGCCGCCACTGCCCTCGTGACGGTTGTCTGGCCTGGCGAGGTCGGCCCGTCAAGATCCCGGACACCCGCACCATCTGCCTGAATTGCGAGCCCATGGATATCTACCGTTTCCCGGATCCCGAGACCCTGGGGGAGGCGATCGCCCAGCGCATCGCCGACCGCCTGCGCGCCAGGCCCGCCAGCGTGCTGGCGCTGGCCTCCGGCAAGACCCCGGTGCCGGTCTACGACGCCCTGGCCCGGATGCACCGCTCTGGCGAGGTTTCGTTTGCAGAGGCCACGGTTTTCGCCCTCGACGAGTACCTCGGAGTCGCGCCGAGCGACCCGCTGTCCTTTGCGGGCTTCTTCCGCCAGCACCTGTTTTCCCGGGTGGATCTCGCGCCCGAGCGCTGCTTCGTTCCGGATGGCAGCGCCGGCGATCCGGACCTGGAGTGCCGCTCCTACGAGGCGCGGATCCTGGCGGCAGGCGGCATCGATCTGTGCATCCTGGGAATCGGGCCCAACGGGCATATCGCGATGAACGAGCCGGGCCCGGTCCTCTTCCCGACGACCCACGTCGAGGAGCTGAGCCGTCAGACCCGGGAGCTGCTCCCGGCGGCCCTGTCGTACGTGCGGGCAGGGCTGACGATGGGGATGGCGACGCTTCTCAACGCCGCCGAGGTCATGCTGCTGGCGACCGGATCCGCCAAGGCCGAGATCGTGAGCCGGGCGGTGCTCCCGGTGCTCGACCCCATGGTGCCGGCCTCTT
>JAJYIO010000406.1 GCA_021790035.1 bacterium
GAAACCTGACATGTGCCTTGTTCGCCACCTCGAGAGCCAAGCGGCGAAGCGGCTTGCCCGCAAGCAGGAGAGAGTTCGAGGGAACCGGCGGGTTCCCTCGAGTCATTGCCCGAGCGCAGCCAGGGAGGACTCCGTTTCACGTCAGTTCGCGGTCCGGGTCGACTTGGGGCTCAGGTGCGACGTGCCGCCCGAGGGCCAGACGGTGGCCACGATGCCCATGGCCAGTATCTGGCTCGCCGCGACGAGCATCACGCAGGCGGGCCAACCGCCTCCTTGCCAGAAGAAGCCTGGCAATGCGCCGCCGACGCTGCCGCCCAGGTAGTAGAACGCCACGTAGAGACCGGCAGCCTGGGAACGCCCCTTGCCCGCGGCTTGCCCCAGAGCGGTGGTGGCCGCGGCCTGGCACGCGAAGGTTCCAGAAGCGCTGATGGCGAGGCCTCCGATGATGGCCCAGAGGGGCGCAGCCAGGGTGAGGAGGACTCCAACCATCCCGGTGGCGGTCGCGGCGAAGAAGACCCGTCGGTAGCCAAAACGGTCGATCGCCCTGCCCGCGGGCAGCGTGACGACGGCCCCGACCAGGTAAACCCCGAAGATTCCAGCCAGCATGGCCGGGCCGAGGCCATACGGGGCCGCGCTCAGGTGGAAATTGACGTAGGTGAACATCGCAACCTGGGCGAAGAGCGTTCCAAACCCCGTGGCGAAGACGGCGATCAGGGCCGGCGTCTTCAAGATCTCGCCGTACGAAGCCAGCAGGAGACTCGTCCTCGTCCCGGCGGTCGGCCTTGCCGTGAGCGGCAGCGAGAGGATGGTCGCCACCGCACCGAGGGCCGTCAGGATGCCGAGGACGACGAAGGCCAGGCGCCAGTTTGATGCCCCGGCGAACAGGCCCGAAACGGCGCGTCCGGAAAAGCCTCCGATCACCGTGCCGGAGACGAACAGCGCCATGGTCGACCCCACGCGGGATGCGCGCGACTCGGCGATGTAAGACATCGTTCCGATGTATGCGAACGGCACGAAGAGCCCGGTCGCAAAGCGGTAAGCGACCAGCCAGGCCAGGCTGTTAGCGGACGCCGACAGCAGGGTGAAGAGGGCCAATCCAAACAGGGCCGCGGCGATGAGATGGCGGCGTTCCCAGCGGTCTACGACCAGACCTACCAGTGGAGACGCCACGGCGACCGCGGCGGTGGTGGCGCTTACCGTCGCGCTGACCTGGACCTCGGAAGCCGCAAAAAGGTGCTGCAACGTGGGCAGAAGCGTCTGGGTGCTGTAGACGCCGAGAAAGATGCAGAACCCTATGATGGCCACGATCCAGGAATCGTGCATGGAATTCCTGGATTCGGAGAACGGGGCCAGGAAGCGGCCGGCGCCGGAGGCTATGAGGACTCTCCTTTCATGATTCCACCATGATCGGACGCCGCCACACTGTTGTCCAGAAAGCGATCCAGGCCTGCTTTGGCTGCTCGGCTGTCCCCCAGGTTGGGCGAGCCTTCTCGGTGATTCGGCCAGCCGCCCCCATTGACGATCGAACAAATGTTTCATAGAATGAGGAGGTCGGCCCCGATTGACGAGGACACGCCCTTGAGCTTCGACGACCTGGAGGACATCCTGAGATCCATCGCGGCGCCCTACGACGACGAGATCGGCGCCAAGGGTCGCGAGATCGAGGCCGCTCTTTGTGGGGGCAAGCGCAGGCTGGTCGATGACCTCGATGCGCTGCACTGGAGCCGCGCCGGAGCCATGGCCAGCGTGGCCTACGAGGTCGGGGTGGCCGTCGGCAAACGCATCGGCAGCGACCGGGGCCGGAGCCGGGGCAACGGTGGCACGCGACTGGAGGAGGAGCGGGTGGTCTGGCTGTACCAGGAAGAGCGCCAGGACCCCCTTGCTTGCCGGCGGACGCCAGTGTAACCATAGATCATATAACTACATGTCACTCTAGCATCTCGACGATCTCTGACGGGCGGCGCAACGCGTGCCAAGCCTCTGTGGGCCAGGGGATCTCGAGCAGCGGTCGGCGAAAATGCCTAGTGTTTCACAACCGTTTCAAGGGAACGACCATAGCAAGGAGGAGATTACGAATGAAGAACCGAGTCCTGCCCTACTCCATCGTCGTGGCCCTGACCATGGCCCCCGGGTGCAGCACGCTGCTCCCTGGCAAGAGCCTCGCTTCTGCCGGTGGAGCTGGGGTAACGCCGCAGGTTCTCGGTGCACTGGCCCAGCTCCAGGCTGCAACCGTCGGCGTGAGCAACACCCAGAGCGGTCAGAATCCCGCAGCTCCGACGAGCGCGGGGTCCAGCACCGGCACCGTGAGCCTCCAGTCCTTGAGCTACCGTGTGGCCGATCTGGCGAGCGGCTCTTTGTCGGAGGCGGACGCAACGCCCGACTTGAACGCCGCCGTCGTCAGCACGGATGACGTGGAGGTCACCACCGACGGTGCCACCGAAGACATCCGGACGAATAGCGACGGCTCCCAAGACGACATCAAATCAAATTCCGACGGCAGCCGAGACGACATCCACAAGAACGCCGACGGAAGCTCCGACGACCTCAAGACGTTCAAGGACGGGCACAAGGAAGACATCAAGGTGACAGCTAACGCCACCGACGACGTCACGACCGAATCCGACGGCACCAAGAGGGAAGTTGACGACAACTCCGACGGGAGCGGGGAGGAGAAGATCACCTCGGCCAGCGGGTCCGTCGAGGACGACATCGTGGCCGGCAAGGCGTCGGACACCCGGCTTGGCGACGGCGGAGAGGATGTCGACCAGGACTTCACGGTCAAGGCTGCAGCCGATGGCCGGACGGGAACCTACCAGCGCAAAGAAACCCTGGATGCCAAGGGAGACGTCGATGCGGGCGAGATCGACTACACTGACGACGCCGGACGCACCGAGAAGACGAGCTTCACCGTCGATCCCAAGTCCGGCAAGATGGACGTCGGCATCGACGAAGCCGACGGGACCAAGGCCAATCTCACCGAGGCCAAGGACGCTCTAGGAAATATCCAGGCACAAGGCAGCGCCACCATCGACGGCGTGCCAGCCAGCGTCGATATCAAGCTGGATGCCAACGGCCAGGCCGACATCTCGGCCACCGTCAGCGCCCAGACCGTGGCCATCACCGAAAACGCGGATGGGAGCGGCTCCGGGACCATCCAGACGACGAGCGGCAACCCGATCGCGACCCTGACGTTCGACGCGACCAAGAAGGGGGTATTGACCGACAAGAGCGGGGCGTCGGTTCCGATCCAGCTATAGGCTTCCGCATGCAT
>JAJYIO010000407.1 GCA_021790035.1 bacterium
TTCAGGCGGAATCCTCGCCACCTGTAGTGCCAAGCTACGTAGCTGCTTGCCATCAGCCGGAGAGAGTTCGAGGGAACCGGCGGGTTCCCTCGAGTCAATGCCCGAGCGTGCGAGCGAGGATCGAAGATCGCGGTCAGGTGTGGGCGTCAACCGCGAGCCCGACGTAGTTCTGCCCCCCGACGATCGGCATGCTGGAGATGCTGTTGTTGGTCCAGTCGCTCATGAACCGAGACGCGTCGATGCCCATGTTGGGACCGTCGATGCTGTCCTGATAGATGATCTGGTTGGTGGTGTCGTTGTAGCCGATGACGACGATGTAGTGCGGCACGCCGCTGAAGTCGAGCATGCAGATGATCGGATGGCCGGCGTCGACCGAGGCCTTGAGGAAGTTGAGGTTGCCGTGCTTGTAGGCGTTGACCTGCAGCCCCTTGGCCTGGAGATAACCGGTGAGCGTCCCGACGCTGGTGGCCATGTTGAAGTGGTTGGACTGGTTGACCACGGTCTGGTAGCTCGGCGCCGAGTTGCCCAGCCAGTAGTGCATGACCATCGTGCTGGCGGCCTGGGCGCAGGTGTTATCGGGCGTGACGCCGTCATTGTTGACCGTGGCATCCTGGTGGATCCACGGGACGTTGTCGATGACCCGAGCTCCGTCGCCGTAATCGGTGTAGGAATGGCCGTTGGAGAGCTGGGTGGTGTGCTGGTTGACCGTCGCGGCCGACACCGTGCGACCGGACGTACTGGTGGCGGCGTAAGGGGCGAGGGTGCCCGTGTCGTTGTTGACGTTCTGAATGACCACACCGTTGGCGTCGGTGAAGCTGTTGTCGCCGGCGACCGCGATGCCGGTCAAGCTGACGCCGGTGCCGCAGCCGGACAGGAAGCCCGCACCTACGACCGCGACCAGAGAGGCCGCGACGAGCTTGCCCTGGATGCGCAGGGCCTCGGCCAGGACGTTGGGCTTGACCAGGCCCGCCTCGATCAGGATGTCGCCGATCTGCCGGCGGGAAAGGTGCTGCTCGGCCAGGGCCTGCTTGAGCTGGTCGCGGGTGATGGCGTGAGTGGCCACCAGGATCTCGCCCAGCATGAAGCGCACGGCCTTGGCGGAGTTGCGCGTGTGCTCGCCCTGCCAGTCGAGCAGGGCCCGGAGCTCCTCGGCCGAGAGCAGGCCCAACCGGACCAGGACCTCGCCGAGCTTCTCGTTGGTTATCTCCTGCTCGGCCAGGGCGCCCTCGAGCTTAGGGCGGTGAATCTTGCCACTCTTGATCAGGATCTCGCCAAGCTTGTACCTCACGTCGGCGGCCACCTGCTCAGACGTGGCATCGGCCGCGTCGAGATGGAACGCCAGGGCAGCCCGGAGCTCCATCTCGGAGAGGAAGCCCAGGCGCACGAGGATCTCGCCGATCCGCTCGTTGGTCCGCCCTTGCTCGGCCAGCGCCCGGTCCAGGTCCTCGGGACGGATGAACGATCCGTTGACCAGGACCTCGCCGAGTTTGCGCTTGTTTTGAAGCTCTGTTGCCATCGCTGTCTCTTGCCTACCTCTAGGAGCGCTGACCCGATCCCGGAACCGGGACCGAGGGAACTGTCTTGGGCGCCTTGTGGTCGGCAGTGGCGGCCAGGGCGAGGAAGATTCCCCCTGTGCCTTCCGACCGATATATACCCCAGGCCACCTGCGGCCTTCCGTCCGGATCAAGCTGGAGCGAAGGGTTGGTGTCGTCATAATCCGCCGCGGCGACCGGACTCGGTGCAGACCAGGCCGTGCCGGTAAAGGAGCTGATCGCCAGGCCCCACGGCGCGCTGTCCGACGAGCGGCTGGCGAAGGCCAGCGTGAGATCCCCGTCGGCATCGGTCGCCAGTGCCGGTTGCCAGGCCGATCCGCCGCCGAGAGCGAGCTGCGTGGGGCCGGTCCAGTGGCCCGAGGCATCGCGGTCGACCTCGAAGAGCTGATCGCTCCGCTCGGCGACGACGACCAGCCGCGAGCCGACTGCGGCGATCGCAGGCGCGTCCAGTAGCGTGCCGACCTCGCCCTCGGACGACCAGGTGGTGCCGTCCGCGCTCTGGGCGATCTCGAGGCCGTCCGCGCTCTGGTAGGCCAAGGCCCATCCCGAGGGGGTGCGGGCGATCGCCGGCGATTGCTGCATCCCGCCGGGCAGCGAAAGCGCCTGCGGGGCCGACCACGTACCGCCCTGGAGAGACGTCTCGTAGAGCTGCCAGCCGGTGCCGCTGCGATTGCTCGCGAAGACGACGTGGATCTGACCCGAGGCATCCTGCAGCAACGCCGGATCCTCGTCGGACAGCCCACCGGACGTGGCGGCCTGTGGCGAGTTCCACGAGGTGCCGTCCGCGCTCTGGGTGAAGTAAATGTGGCGATCGCCCAGATGGTCCGTGCCGTAGGCCAGGGCCAGAGAACCGTCCGCCAGGCGCAGCAGCGAAGGCGTGGTGGGATTGTTGGCGCCGAAGGCGACCGCACTGGCCGTCCAGCCCGCGCCGACGCCGGCCGGCGGAGGACTCGAAGACGCCTGCGCCGCGGACGGGACTCCCACGACCCCGCAGCCTGCCCCCAGCCCGCCGAGCATGAGCGCGACGAGGCCACCGATGAACCGGCTCGGTTCGCGGTGGAGATGTGGCACTCGTGGGATTCGCATGCTCCTGGTTCGATCGCAGCCCGGGCGGAAGCTCTCGCCTCGAGGGCCCGGCGAGGATCCGTTGCTCGGATCCGAGCGCACGCTGCTAAGATCTTGTCCGGCACCGAGAGCGAAGCCTTGCTTAATTTTGCCTTGGATTCAGGGGAGATCTTCGCGAGGGTCCGGAGGAGAGCCGTCCCGGGGCGGGTAGGCGACCAGGAGATCTTTCAGGCCCGGTTGCGGGCGCAAGGCGAGGAGCCGAGGCATGAACCTTTCAGCACTGGGCGAGGGCGGATCCATCGCTCGAATGGCGGAGATCCTGCAGCCGAACGGGCTCCCTCCGGGCTGGATCGGGATCGGGGACGACGCTGCCATCACGGACCTCGGATCGGGGTCAGGCGGACCGGAGGCGAGCGGTCAGCACCTCAAGGTTCTGACGACGGTCGACATGCTGGTCGAGGGCGTGCATTTTCGCACCGACACGACGTCTCCGGCCGATCTCGGATGGAAGGCGCTGGCCGTCAACGTCTCCGACGTCTTCGCCACCGGCGGCCAGCCCAAGTGGGCGGTGGTGGCGATCGCCCTGCGTGGCGATCTACCTGCGGCATGGCTGGACGAGCTCTACCGCGGCCTGAAAGAGGCTGCGGCGCAC
>JAJYIO010000408.1 GCA_021790035.1 bacterium
TCGAGGCGATCGCCGGGCTTGAGCCGGTCCCACGGGATGTCGTCGTGGTGGGTCGTGCCGACGACCTTGGACTTCCAGTTCTGCCAGAAGAGGCGGACGGTCCGGCCGTCCTCTTGGCCCAGATTGGTCCAGGTCACGACCTGGGGAATCTCGTAGGGCTCGGGGTCACGAGCTGCAACGGTTGCGACAGTGGTGGTGTCAGCAGGATTAGTGGTGGCAGCGCTGGCCTTGCGTTCCCGGGCCTCGGTGCAGAGCTGACGGACCTCGCAGAAGTAGCACTCGCCGTGATAGGGCACCAGCATCTCGGGGAGCGGGTCATAGTCCGGCAGAGTGCCAGCGTGAACGTGCTCGAGGATGCGCTTGGCCTTCCGGTTGGCGGCCGCTGCGAGGCGGGGATCGGCCTCGAAGGTGATGGCGACCATGGTTTCGCTGGCCCCGGGATGTTGACGCAGGTAGGTCTGCCAGGCCTGGCTCCGGCGAAGCTGGTCGGTCAGCTTGAGGTTGCGGTTGATGTAGACCAGCGCGACCCGCGGGCAGTCGTGCATGACCGCATACCAGTTCGCCTGAACGACGTGAGAGACCTTCTGCGGCCGGCAGCTGGCGGCCACGTTCACGAAGTCGTCGGCGAAGACGGTCTTGAGATCGGGCTCGATGCCGGCCTTTTCCATGAAGAGGTCCGAGTGGCCGCGCATGTACTCGCGATCGATCTCGTCCTCGGCGATCGCCTCGTCACCCCAGTTGGCGTTCTGGATCAGCTCGTGGAGGAAGGTACCGACCCGCGTCGAGAGGAAGTTGCGCAGGTGCTTGCGAATCACCGTGCCCTCGGGCAGGCCGGCCTTGAGCACGAGGGCACGGTCGCAGTCGCCGATGCCCGACGCCCGGGGCTTGGTCCATGCCTCGGTTACGTCGAAGCCGTAGGCCTCGATGAGCTTGCCCTCGATGAGCTGAACCAGCGCCGGATCGTGGCGGATGACCAGGTGGGCGATCTTCTCCTCGGGGATCAACGCGACACCATCCGAGTTTGCTGGAAGATACGGACGCCAGGGATGTCGCGAATGCCCGAGCGAACGGCGGCCTGGAGCTCGCCTGCGTTGGCCTGCAGGTACCCAGCGGGAACGGTGCCGGCCGCGACGGCCCCTGCCAGGGCGCGGATGTCCTCGACCTTGTAGGTCCAGGCCTTCTGCGTCGACATCCCTGCCGCCTTGGGAGGCGGGGCCACGTAGACCGCCGGGGTGCTCGCTGCCGCGGTCGCCGCGACGGGGATAGGCGCCGAGGCGATGGCATGTGCCTGCCGGGCCTGGGTCCGCTGGGCCTCCCGGGCGGCCTCGGCTTCCACGAAGGCCTTGCCGAGCTCCTTGAGGCGCTTCTCGGATCCCTTGAGCAGTTCGACCAGCGGCTTGAAGACGGCCTTGGCTCTCTTTGCCGCGGTCTCGAGCGGCGTGACGAAGATAGCCTCGAGGCCGTCGAGCTGCTTGGCCATTCCCTTGATCTCGGTGAGGAGATCGGCCACGGCCTGGTAAGAGGCCTGGTCCCGGATCTCGATGGCCCATGCGTCACTGGCCAGCTCTCGAATCCTGGGCTCGATCGGCGCCAACGCGCTGGCAGGATCGGAGTGGGGGCCGACCGGGGCCATATCGGTGGCGGCCTGGGGAGGCGGGATATCAGGCATGGCAGCATCGAGGACCAACGGCATCGGATAGCTCCTTTCGCGGTCGCAGAAGGAAGTGAGGTGCAGAAGGATTGAGGGCGGAGTTGTGCGGCTGATGGTCAGCCAGTCCGGCGCCGGCGCCAGGGTGGCCAGGCGCGAGGTCGGCCGGCGCGGATGATGTAGGCTCTGGCCGGGTGGCGGCCGGGATCCGAGATCCAGAGCGTGATTCGGGAAAGCCGAGGGAGCTTGAGAGGGCCTGGCCGGGGATTCTTGGACCTCAAGTGCCGCTCCCTTCTCCCCCTGGGTCATCGAGATCCCCCAGGACCCGGCGATAGCAGTAGGCGAGTTCGAAGTTTTCGATTTGCTTCAGCCGGCGTAACCGCTCGGCGAGGGCGCGCCGCGTCTGCTCCATCGAAGGGGACACTCTCGAACTGTCCATCGATACCTTGCTATCTCCTGACGAGTGAGCATCGAGCACGGCCTGGTCGCCTACGAACTTCGACCGGGCTACCGCCTCGAGAGCGGCTCGTGGGATGCGACGGCTCCCGCCGATCTTGGTCCAGGCCAGAGACTGGCGCTCCATGAGGCGATAGACGCTTGCGAGCGAGATGCCCAGGAAAGCCCCGGCCTCCTTGGGAGAGACGAATTCACTTGCAGGATGTGGCATCTTCCGTGTTGAACCTGTCGGATTTTGTGTCCACAATCCGATGCTAGCTGCCTTCACGAAGGGTGGTCAAGGCGTGTGGTCAATATGAGTGCGATTGCGAAAAAGTGAGCAGAATTGAGGCGAATTGAGAATTCTCATCTTTCTCAAGTCGTCTCAAATTTTCTCAAGTCGTCTCAATCTGTCCTAACCTATGGACATCTGCGCGGGCGAACAGTTATCCTACGAAGCGGAGGTTTTTCCCCAATGGACGATCAGAGTGCCTACGAGCTGGTCCGGGACTTCCTCATCCAGCGCCGGCACCAACTCGGTTTGAACCAATACGAGCTGGCGGCCGACGCTGGCGTGAGCAAGGGGCTCGTCAGCATGCTCGAAGCGGGCCGAACGCAGAATCTCCCGAAGGTCTCGAGCCTGGTCAAGCTGGCCCAGGGCCTACGCGTGGATCCAGAAGTCTTGGTTCAGCTGTCTCGGGGCAAGGCCGACTTCTACGTGCTCGACGACGTGGGCGTCCTCCGCATCATCCCGTCCGGCGTGCCCGAACACATCCTCGCCCTGGGATGGCCGGTGATGGGCGGGCCGCCCCCCAAGCCCGAGCCCGAGGAGGAACCGGTCATCCCGGTCGATCCGAACCGGGTCGTCGTGATCACCGACGAGTACGTCGAGAAGCCGTTCTTCGGCAAGGTCGGTGCGGGCGAGGCGATTCTGCTGGACGACTACGCCAGCGAGTCCCGCCAGGTCCTAAAGAGCATGGCCGACGACGGCGACGGGATTGTCGACGTCCAGGGCGACTCGATGACCCTGGCCGGCATCTATCCCGGGATGAGCTTGGTGGTGAAGCATCAGGACCACGCCGAGGCCGGCGACATCGTGCTGGCCAGCGTCCCCTACCACGGCACCGTCGTGAAGCGCCTAGAGATGCGTGACGACGGCCCGTGGCTGGTATCCCAGAGCCTTAC
>JAJYIO010000409.1 GCA_021790035.1 bacterium
TACGCTGCGTCCCTCGGGCCTTGTGCGCCTCGCATCCGGACCGATCTGCTCGGTCTCGCTACGCCAGCCGTGAATAATCCAGGCTAGGCTCCCCCGTTCTGCTGGGTCAGGCCGAAGGTATCGAGCGACTGGCGATCGATCTTGGTGAACACCAGGACGGTGACGGCGGCGGCTCCAGCCGCTCGAGCTGCCTTCGTCGCGACGTGGAGTGTCGAACCCGAGCAGATGATGCCGTCGATGAGCAGGAGGCGCTTGTTGCGCAAGGCCTCGGGCGCCGTCACCGTCATGCCGCCGCGGCTGGTCTCCAGGCCCGCCTCGCCGTACTCGCTGATGAGCCCGTACCGGCTCAGCACGCCGACGGCTCGGGGAATCGTGGTGAGCTGACTCACCCAGTCCACCAGGAGACTCGTCGGGTCGTAGTCGGACAGCGACCGGCTGCTCGGGACAGGAACCAGCAGATCGATGCCCTTGAAATCCGGATTGGACTGGATGACATGCTGCGCCCAGCGTGCCAGGGAATCTACCAGGTACCACTGCTTGCGATACTGATAGCGGTAGATCGCCTCCCCCAGGAGGGTCCGGCTGCCGTCAGGCCGGTTGTACGTGTGGATGGCGTAACCCCGATCCCAGGTCCCAGCCAGCTGGATCATCCCGAGCACCTCGCAACGCGGTTCCATCCGACGATATCGCGTCAACGATCGAGCGCACTAGGATACGGAGCTTACCGAATTTCGGCCGTTTGGCCCTGCCGTTCGACGCACCCGGGAGTAAGCCCTGGCCTCGGACCTGGCCCGAACCAGTCCAGCGCTCGCGGTTTCGATTCGAGCGCCCAGCCAGGCGCAAAACTGCGCCGGTCGAAGGAGCAGCGCCCTGGGTACAATTGAGCGATGGCCGGCTCGCTCTTGGATTCGCTCAGACTTGCCTTCGCCGTGGTTGCCGCGGCCGGTTACGGCGCATACAAGCTCAAGCTCACGGATCGCCTGACGCACTCGACCCGGGCCTACCGTCCGCGACCGATCGTGCCGGCTCGACAGATAGCCTTCGAGAAGAGCCTCTTTGCCCTGTCGGGCGTCGACGAGCTGCTTCTCATCCGCGCCACCGGCAGGCTTCGCAAGATGGGGTTCCAGATCGTCGGCGACTTCACGCTATCGGGCTGGCCCGGAGCCTGGTTCAGGGCTTTCGTCCACGACACCGAACCCATCTATGCCCTCTGGGCGCAGCATACCGCAAGGCGGGATCCCCCGGCCCACCTGGATTTCCTCACGCTGCTGGATGACTCCAGCTTCGTCTTGACCTCCGATTCGGACGAGCCTCCAGATCGCCGGCGTCCGGCCGCCGCGGCCTTCTTCCTCCTGCCCGGTATGCTCCCCGAAGAGCTCTACCAGAGGCACCTGGCCGGCTTGCGAGAGCAAGAGTCCCGTCGACGCCAACCCCTGACCGCCTCGAGGGCCGACTTCTTCGACCACTTTCGCCAGCACCTGATCTCGGACGGGGCGCTGCGGAGTGGCAAACCCCGGGTGGATCACCAGAACCTGCCCCCCGTGGATGCGGCGTCGATCCTCAAGCGGTTCGATCGCCCGCGCCCCCCGGTTCAGACCGAAACGGTTCTAACCGACCTGATCGGCCCTCGCGAGGGCTGATAGCTCCCCGGCCGTCGCCCGGGTCATGGCTCCGGACCGGATGATGAATACCTCGGCACGGTCGATCCACGCCGCGGTGAAGTCCGTCAGGTGGGTCGTCGTGACGAAGGTCTGGACCTCGTTTCCGATCGCTGCCAGCAGGTGGTTCTGGCGCTGGACGTCGAGCTCGGCCAGGACATCGTCCAGCAAGAGCAGCGGAGCCTCGCCGGACACTTCCTTGAGCATCTCGAGTTCGGCCAGCTTGAGAGCCAGGGCGATCGTCCGGCGCTGGCCGGTGGACGCGAAGGACTTGGCCTCGCGGCCGTCGAGCTTGAGCACCAGATCGTCGCGATGCGGTCCTACTACCGTCATCCGCCGGGCCAGGTCCTGGGAACGAGCTGCCGTGAGAGCATCCGCGAATGCCCCGGCCCAGGCCCCGGTTTCCCCCCGATCCTCCCTCTTGGCCGCCTCCACATCCATGCCCGGGATGCCAGGCTGGTAGACCCCCTCCAGGATCTCGCCACCCGACGATATCCGGGAATGCCAGCGCGCCGCCCGGGGAACCAGGTCGGATATGGCCTCCGCCCGGCGCCGGGCCACCTCGGCGCCGAGGCGAATGACGGGACCGTCCCAGGCTTCCAGCACCTCCACGCCGACCGCTCCCTCGGCGATCTGCTTGAGCATGGTGTTGCGCTGGGCGACCGCCCGGCTATACCGGCGAAATTCCTCGTAATAGAGCGGAGCAAGCTGGACCAGGAGGCGATCGAGGAAATCCCTGCGACCTGCTGGCGCTCCGCGCACGAGCTCGAGGTCCTCACGACTGAACAGCACCACGTTGACGACACCCAGGATGTCGGCGAGCCGCCGCTGCGGCAGACCGTCCAGCTTGACCGCCCTCCGGCCGGCCGCCGGCAGCCACATGTCGAGCCCGGATGTCGTACCCGCCCGCCGGATCGACGACCGCAGGATGGCCCGCTCCTGGCCCCACCGAACGAGATCCGACTCCCGACTCGTAAACGGAGACCATCCGGTCGCCAGCACGGAGATCGCCTCGAGGAGATTCGTCTTGCCGTGGGCGTTGTCCCCCAGGAACACGATCCGCAGCGACTCGAAGGCCTGATCGAACCGGATGTAGTTGCGGAAGTCGACCAGCTCCAGTCGCTCGAGGAACAGGGCCTAGCTCCTGATGGGCATCAACAGCGACGAATAGAGAAGGTCGTCACCCGAGATGAGGGCCGCCAGCATCGAACCGTTGAGCCGGAAGACCACCGTGTCGGTATCGAGGGCCTTGAGCGCCTCCTCGAGATACCGGGAGTTGAAGGCAATCTCGAGGAGCTCGCCGTCGAACTCCACCGGAAGGTGCTCGTCTACCTCCCCGAGCTCGGACGCCTTGGCCCACAGCCTCAGATCTCCGCTCGAGAATCCCAGGCGAATGGCCTTGCCCTCGCGCTCGGAGGCCATGATCCCCGCCCGCTCGACCGCCGACAGCAGGATGAGGCGATCGCAGCGGACCTCGTGCTTGAACGAGGGCGGAATGATCTGGGCGAAATTCGGAAACGACCCGTCGATGATCCGGCTGACCAGGAACCGATCTCCGACCGAGAACAGGATCTGGTTGCCGGCCCTGCCCACCCCCCCGGCCCC
>JAJYIO010000410.1 GCA_021790035.1 bacterium
GCCGACCGATCGCCTCCTCGAACTCGCCGATTTCCTCTGCGCGGCGGGCGCGACGCGGATCGTCCAGATGGGCGCCTCGAGCGGCGGCTACCCGGGCGAGCCGCACGATGGCACCCAGGCTCTGCAGCGCCTGGTCAAGTGGGTCAACCTGGACACGCCCGAGCTGGCGCTGCGGCGGGCTCCCGTCGAGTACCTCTCCGATCGCGCCCTGCGTGATGCCGACGTCGCCCGCCTCCAGGAGGTTTACCGGCGGGCTCGGCGCCTTTCGAGCTTCTATCGCGATCGCCTACCCGACCTGGCCGATCCGGCGGCGTTCCTGTCGCGCTGGGCCGAGGTGCCGACGCTCACCAAGGCCGAGATCCAGGCGCAGGTTCCACCTCGCGGCGAGGGGCTCGTCTGCGGCGAAGATCTTCCCATGCTGACGCTGCGCAGCGGCGGCTCGAGCGGCAAGCCCGCGCTATCGCTCATCAGCGCCGCGGATTTCGAGGCGGACATGGAGGCGGGAGCCCGTGGAGCCTGGGCCGCCGGGCTGCGACCCGGGGACAAGGTCGCCAACCTGTTCTACGCCGGCAACCTGTACGGCTCCTTCCTCAGCATCCAGAGCATTCTCGAACGCAGCGGCTGCCAGACCTTCCCCCTGGCGACGAACGCTCCGCTCGAGGACATCCTCGAGGTGCTCCAGGCCTTCGGCGTCACGACGCTGGCGGGCCTCCCCAGCTTCCTGCAGACCGTGTTCGACGCGATCGCCAAAGAGCCCGCCAGGTACCGGGTCAAGAAGGTTTTCTACACCGGCGAGCATCTCTACAAGGCCGAACGTGAGCGGATCCGCACGGCGCTCGGCCTCGATGCGATCGCCTCGATCGGCTATGGCACGGTCGATGCGGGGCCGCTGGCCTATCAGTGCGAGCATTCGGGAGGCTCGATCCACCACGTCCTCTCGGGGCACGTCTGGATCGACATCCTGGATCGCCAGACCTTGCGCCCGGTCGAGCCTGGCGAGATCGGCGAGATCGTCGTGACGAGCCTCACCCCGCGGCTGGTGCCCCTGGTGCGCTACCGCATCGGCGACCTGGGCCGCTTCATCCTGGAGCCGTGCGCGTGCGGTCGACGTTCTTCGCGCCTCGAACTGCTGGGCCGCGCAGACGACGGAGCGATCGTGGGCGGCCTGTTCCTGGCTTTCGCGTCGTTCCAGGCGGTGGTCGAGCGATTTGGCGCCTACGCGGCGACGCCCCAGCTCGAGCTTTCGCAGAGCGACGGTCGCGATCACCTCGTGGTCCGGATCGAGGGCGCGGGCGCCACGGCGATGCGGAGTCTCGCGGACGAATCCCCGATCGCCGTTCGCTCGGCCCTGATGGCCGAGATTCCCGAGCTTCAGCGAGCCCTGTCGTCGGGGATGCTCGGGGGATTCGACGTGGCAGCGGTGGCCCCCGGCGGCCTCCAGCGTCTAGGCCGCTCGGGCAAGATCCTCCACGTGGTCGATCGCCGACGCTCCACTGGCCAGATCGTCTAGCGCGATCTTCGGGGGTCCGGATATGGCGAAGAGGTCAAGACGGACCCGTCAAAAAGGAAAGGAGTCCAGTAGCCTGTGGCGCCTGTAGCAACCGCGGCGCGGTCGGGTAAAGCGGAAGGACTCGCGCAGAACCGAGCGTTCTGGTGGCTGTGGAGCGGTCAGGCGGCCTCGCAGCTCGGCGATCGCATCCACCAGGTAGCCGTCCTCTGGTGGGCCGTACGCCTCCACGGCCGGGCCTCGGATGCGAGCTGGGTCATGATCGCGACCACGCTCCCCCTGGTCCTCTTCTCGCCACTGACCGGGGCCCTGGCGGATCGGTTCGAAAGGCGCCGGCTGATGCTCGCATGTGATCTCGGGCGCGCCGGAATCGTCGCCTGGCTCTTTTACCTCGCCGGGGCCGGCTTCTTGACCATGCCTTGGCTCGTATCCCTGTCGCTGGCGCTGGCGACGCTGTCCAGCGTATTCAGTCCCGCCGCGCTGGCGATCGTGCCGGACGTCGTGGGCCCGGCGGACCTCGTCAAGGCGGGCTCGCTGCAGGAGATGGCCATGCAGGGAGCGGGCCTGGTGGGGCCCCCGCTGGGGGGTCTCCTGGTGGCGGCGATCGGAACCAAGGCGGCATTCGGAGCCAATGCCGCCTCGTTCCTGATCTCGGCCTCGGCCCTGTGGGTGGTGGGCCGGATCTCGAGACCCGCTAGCGGGGGCGATCCTGACCGAGCCAGCACCCCGGCCCGTGCCAGCGCTCCTGGCGGCTGGGCCCGGCGGCGGGTCTTCGACCTCCGCACGGGCCTTTCGGCCGCCATCGAGCGTCCGACGATTGGCCTGCTGCTGCTGGCCTTTGGCCTGGTCAACTTCTTCCTGGCCCCGGTCATCATCTTGCTGCCCAAGCTGGCTCGTCAGCTCGACGTGGGGGCCCGGGGCCTGGGCGCATTCGAGGGAGCCCTCGCCCTGGGCATGCTCGCGGCGTCGGGGGCGATCGCCTTGCGTCGCGCTTCGCCCCCTGCGGAATCCGCAGACAGGATAGACCACCGCCAACGACGCCGAGCCGCGATCAGCCTGGTCCTCATCGGAGGCTTCGTGCTGGCCATCTCGGCCTGGCCTGCTTTCCAGTCGACCCTGGTCTTCCTCGCGGCGCTCGGGGCCACCCTCGGCACGCTGAACGTCCTGGTCGTGGCCTACTTCCAGCAGAGCGTCCCCCCGGATCGTCTGGGCCGGTTCATGGGACTGCTGACGGCAGTCGTCTTTGCATCTCAGCCGCTGGGATTCGCGGCATCGGGCCGACTTGCCGACACCACCTCCGTTTCGACGGTGCTTTCCCTGTCGGGAGGGGGGATCGTGCTGGTGGGCCTCCTGCTGCTCGCCGCCTGGCCCATCCTCCGGCAAAGAGCCCTCTGACGGTCCGCAGTCCGGATTACGGCAGCTCGCCGCCTGCTTGCCTGGGCGGCCATGTTAATATTTTTACGAGGGAAGGGATTCAGGTAGGGCTCGTGGTGAAATTCTCGGGTCTCCAGACTCGCCTGCTGGCAGCACTCGGGGTCTTCTTGCTTCTCCTGGCTGGAATCTTCGGGTGGGAAAGCAAGCGGATGTATGCGGACGCCTGGATCCGCCAGACGCAGTCCCTCCAGCTTCAGGCCAACCAGGGGGCGCGTCTTCTCGATTACTGGCTGGCGGAGCGCACGCGGGCGCTGACGGCCGTCGCGGACGTTCCGTGGCTCGTGGGCCGTCCCCGGGTCGATCGCCTGCATCTGCTGCGG
>JAJYIO010000411.1 GCA_021790035.1 bacterium
GATCTGTTTTCCGCGTCGATCGCATCAAGGAGCTAGCCAAGACCGCCTCGAGCTTCGAGCGCCCGTCGGGATTCAAGATCGACGAGTTCTTCGCGGACGATCCGCAGGACTGGTAGGAGCCCGGCGGATCCGGCCGGGAACTTCTATCCTGTCTCTGCGCTCGGGCCGTGACTCGAGGGAACCCGCCGGTTCCGGCGAACGCTCTCCGGCTGCGGTGTCTGCTGCGCCGCCGGGCACTCGAGGTGGGGAGGTCTCGGCTCTGCTGGCGGCGCTAGACCTGTGTCAGGTTGACCTGACCCCGGCATAGGTCCGCGCCCCCTCGCCGCACGTGCGAAAGTACGTTTCGGCTTCAGGTTCTTGCGGGCGCGCTCGGGCTCAAGTCAACCGAAAGTCGGTCTAGCCAGAGCCGTGCAAGCCGGCTGCGA
Organism: bacterium; assembly: GCA_021790035.1. Lineage (GTDB taxonomy): Bacteria > Cyanobacteriota > Sericytochromatia > S15B-MN24 > VGJW01 > JAJXWQ01. The sequence continues at coordinate 426 of JAJYIO010000411.1, forward strand.
CGCCGTTTATCGAGATCACCAGGGCGCGCTCGATCTCCTGGACGCGGCTCGGATCGGCATCCGGCCCCAGGGAACGCTTCCTGCGCAGAAGTTCGACCTGCAGGAACGAGAGGGGATCGATGTAGGGGTTGCGCAAGGTGATCGATCTCTGCAGCATCAAGTTGTTATCCAGCAGGCGCTGTTGCCCCGTGATGGCCAGCACGGCCGCCTTGGCGGCATCGAACTCGGCAGCGATGTCCTGGTAGAGCCGATCGCCCATGCGCCGGTCCACGACGAGGTCCGCATACAGGCGGGCGATCCCGAGATCGGCCTCGGCCATCGACACGGCGACATTGTCGATCAGCAATCGGAAGAAGGGCCAGGTTCGATACCAGCCAGCCAGGTGCTCGAGGCCGTCGCTCCTGGCCGCCATGAAGCCAGCCAGGCCAGCGCCGGCCCCGTACCAGCTCGTCAGGCCGAAGCGGCTCTGCTGCCACGCGAAGGTCCAGGGTATGGCCCGGAGCTCGGCGAAACCGCCCCCCGAACGCCTCATGACCGGTCGCGAACCGATGTTGAGCTCTGAGATCTCGGCGATCGGCGTGGCCTGCCAGAAGAAGGTAGCCAAATCGGGATCCTCCACCAGGCTGCGATACTTCTGGAAGGCGCGCTGCGAGACGTCCTCCATGGCCAGGTCCCGGGCCGGATCGACCGGCTCCGGATCGGTCAAGGAGGCCGTGAGGACGGCTCCGATCGCCTGCTCCAGATTTCGGTGGGCCAGCTCGGGCAGTCCGTATTTCCAGTGCAGGACCTCTCCCTGCTCGGTCAGGCGAATGGCCGCGCGAACCGACCCCGGGGGCTGCGCCAGGATGGCCTGGCGGGTCGGCCCGCCCCCGCGGGAGATCGTGCCGCCCCTTCCGTGGAACAGCGGCAGGTGAATGCCGTGGCGATCGGCCACCTCGGCCAGAGCCCGCTGTGCCTTGAAGAGTTCCCAGTTTGAGGTCAGGATGCCGCCGTCCTTGTTGGAGTCCGAGTACCCCAGCATCACCTCCTGGCTGCCGTCTTGCACCGCATCCCGGTACGCCGGCTCTCGCAACAGGGCGTCCATGACGTCGGCGGAGTGCCGCAGGTCCTCGATCCGTTCGAACAGCGGGACCACCGACACGGCGCATGTCGGCCGGCCGTCGACCCGGTAGAGACCCGTCTCCTTGAGCACGACGAGGGCGGCCAGCACGTTCGACACGTCTCGGGTCATCGACAGGATGAAGGTGCCGATCGCGTCCTCGCACGTCTGGCGCCGCGCCCGGCAGGCCGCGTCCAGCGACTCGAGCGTCTGGCGGGTCGGGTCCGAGAGTTCGGCCCAGCTCTCCCGGCCTGGCCCGAGGACCTCCGGGCGGGAAAGTTCCTGCTTCAGGATGGCGATGCGGTCGGGTTCCGCCAGCTCCGAGAAATCCCCGCTTACCCCCGCTCGCGCCAGGAGCTCGGCAACGGTCCCCTCGATGATCCGGGCGTGCTGTCGTATGTCGAGCCTCGCGAAGTGCAGCCCGCAGGCACGGACCTCTTCGAGAATAGGGGCCACGGCCTCTCGGGCTACCCGCCCGGCGCGATGAGCCCGGAGCTCCCGGTCGATCAGGTCGAGCTCCGACAGAAAGACCGACTCGCTGGCACAGGTCAAGAGTTCTTCGGCGAGGAGCGAGACGAACCGCCGGTATGGCTGGCCAGCCAGCTTGGCGCGGGCTATCTCGTCGTCGCCTCCCGTCGGGTCGCGCCTCGAGGCGAGGGTGTGCTCGAGTTCCCGTTCGCGGTCCTCCAGCAAGACCGGCCGATCGGCCGGACCCGGGGCGAGCGACAGCACATCGTGCAGTTCGGCCAGCTGGCGTCGGTAATGGGCGAGGATGCGTTCGCGGCGCATCTCGACCGAGCGGGTGATGACGTCGGGCGTGACGGCGGGATTGCCGTCCTGATCGCCCCCGATCCATGTTCCCAGGACGACCCCCCCGTGGGGCCGGCAGGCCGGAAAGTGGCGGGACAGGAGGGCCTCGAGATCGGCAAAGACGCGGGGGATCTCGGCCCGCAGGACGTCCAGGAAGAAGAGGCTGTGGTTGATCTCGTCGAAGACCGAGGGCCGCACCGAGCGCATCAGATCCGTCTGCCAGAGGCTCTGGAGCTCGGCACGAATCGCGGCGTCGGTCGTACGCTGATCCGAGGCGGAGCGATCGCAGCGCTCCCGCTCGAGCAGGCGATCGGAGATGCGGCGGATCTTCCGCAGCACCGTCAGCCGGTTTGGTTCGGAGGGATGTGCGGTCAGGGTGAGGCCGACGCACAGCGAATCGAGGACGGCCTGGACGCGTTCGGGCGGAACCTTGCGGGCAGCCAGGTCCGCGAGGACGTCGCCGAACGATCCCGGCTGCGGTGGCAAGTGGGGATCGGCCATGATCTGGCGGCGACGGCGCACCCGGTGGACCTGCTCGGCCAGGTTGACCAGCTGGAAGTAGAGGGCGAAGGCCCGCAGGATCGCAGCCGCCGACGGGAGGTCGAGCCCGCGGACGATCTCGGCGATCTGGGATTGCCGTTCCGGCGTCGGATGGGCCCGCTGGCGCTTGCAGAGGATCCGCAACCGCTCTTCGATATCGAACACGCCCGGCGGCGCCTGCTCCTGGATCGTGTCTCCGAGGAGGTTGCCGAGGTACCGTATATCGGCGCGCAGCGCGATATCCCGCTCGGGTGGCTCCAGCTGGGCGGCCCCGGTCATGCTCCCCATGGCTGATGATGCTACCACGCTACGAAGCGTTCATACGTGGTTCAGATTGACCTGACCCGGGCTCACCTCCGTGCCCCCCCCTGCCTGCCGTACGAGAG
>JAJYIO010000412.1 GCA_021790035.1 bacterium
GATCCCGGCAAAGGCGGCGACGGTCGCCCACAGAAACTCCGGAGCCTCCGTGACGGCCGCGAACAGCCCGGATGCCACCAGGAGCAGGTAAAGGACCGTGCGCAGGCTCGCATTGGATTCGAGCATCCGCTGCATGGCCATCCTCGCCCGGTCGCGGAGTCGCAGCGACGCGAGGTCCGTCTGCTGGACGTCGACGCCGACCTCCGACGCCTGCCGGCGGTTCAGGAGCTTCTTCTGCGCCTCTTCCTCGAGGCCCGCTCGGCGTATCCTCCCGATGATCTCGGGGGTCAAGACGGTCCCCTGGGCGACCAGGACAGCCCCCGATCCGGGCGCGCACAAGTTGGCCGAAAGTACCTTGCCAGGAAGGAGATAGTGCGCAGCCCCAGACATGGTCCGAATTATTCCCTGGTCGCCTCGCGTTGTCGATACGCGACGGCATCGTGCGCCCGGGCACCCGGGCCGCCGGCCGATGGCAGGCCGGCCATCGCGGTAGGTGCCTCCGGATGGGGCGGGCTAGCCCGCCTGGTCGATCGCCGAGGCACGCGAGGTCCGGCCGGCGACGGCGGTCGGATAACCCGCCAAGGCGCTCTGGTAGACGGACAGTGCCTGCTTGCCCCGCACGAAGCCTCGCATCGCGTGCAGTATCTCCTCGCGCCTCGCGCCCAAGAGACGCATGTTGGTCGCGCTGTGCATTGCGATCTGCTCGAGCACTGCGCGTACGTCGGCGCCATCACCCTGTCCTGGGGCCCGCGGGGCGACGCTGGCCTCGGCCAGCAACTTCCCGCGCTCGTCGGCCAGGGTGGAGAGCTCTGCCCAATGCCCTTTCTTGATGGCCAGGCGCTGCCGGAACGTGAGATCCAGTATTTCCCGATAGAGCCCCAGCAGATCGTCCCTCATGCGCTTGCCTGCCGGGCCGCGGCCTTCTCGACGGCGACGTTCTTGGCTGCTTGGACCCAGGCTTCCCGCAGATCCTTGAGGTGGCCCAGGACCTCCATCAAGATCTCCGGATCCTTCTGGATGTTGGCCTGTACCGTGCGCCGGTGCAGGTACTCGTAGAGCCGGAAGAGATTCTCGGCGATCTCGCCACCGATATCGAAACGCAAGGTACTCATCAGCTCGGTCAGGATGTTCTGAACCTTGATGCAGTTGCGATGCGCCGCCTCGATATTCTTTTCCTGCATCGCCTTGATGGCGGTGTTAGCGAACCGGATCGCGCCGTCGAAAAGCATGATGAGCAGCCTCTCGGGCGGCGCCGTCTCGAGCTGAGCGGCCTGGTACTGGGCGAAGGGATTGTTGATCATGGCTTTCGTCAGAAGGTTGTCGAGGTGGAGCCGCCGAGCGAAGATGCAATGGAGGAGTCCTGGCTCTTGAGCTTGGAGATGGCGAGCTCCATGGCGGTGAACTCCTGCTGCAGGCTCTGCTGCTCGGTGTTCAGCTTGTCCTGCTGCTCCTGGATCGAATTCTGGAGGTCGCTTACTAGACTATTCGTCTCGTTTTGCTGATCCTGAAAGATTCCGTTCGATCCGTCGGCGTTGAAGAGGTACTGGTTGATTACCGCCATCACGCCCTGCGGCGTGGGGTTGGTGGGATCGCTGGGATTGGGGGTCGTCTGCTCGAAGATGGCCGCGACCTGGTCTGGACTGGCCTGGACCGCCGCGAGCAAGGTGTTCTGGTCGAGCGACAGGTGGGTCTTGTCGTTGGTGGACGTGCTGATGCCGAGGTCCATCAGCGTCGAGTAAGGGCCCGACATTCCAGGCACCGGGGTGCTCACCATGTTGTACAGGTTGTCCTCGAGGTTCATGAGGTCCGAATTGAAGGCCAGAGGCTGGCCCTGCGCAGTGGCACTGTTGATGGCGTCTACGGTCTGATTGAACTGGGTGATGAAGTTGTTGACGGCGCCGACCAGCGTGGTGGTGTCGTGACTGACCGTGAGCGTGGAGGTCTGCCCTGCCTCCAGGGCCTTGATGTCGACGCCCGGAAGGACCGAGGTGAAATCGTTGCTGGTGCTGTAGATCGGCTGGGGCTGGTTGGACGAATTGAGATTCATGCCGGCGACCGTGATGCTCGCGTCCTGTCCCGTGACCTCGGACGATGTGCCGAGTTGCAGGGCTTGCAAGAGATTGCCGTTGACATCCTGGAAATCGATATTCTGCGCCCCGGTATTCTTGCTGTTCACGACCAGCTTGTCGTCGGTCGCGTCATAGGAGGCGACCACCCCCGCACTCGACGCGTTGATCTTGTCGATGATCGAGGTGATGGAGTCGACGCTGGAGTCCCACGTGATGTCGACGCCGTTGATCTTGAAGTCGCCGGTCGTGGCCGTCAGCGCGGTGCTGAGCTGCGCGTTTGCGAGCGTGGAGTCGATCTGGGCCACCCCCACGGGTCCCGTGGAGGTGGCGGTCAGGGTGCTGGCGTTGTAGGTCGCCGTGTCGAGGTGGGTCTGGGAGAGGAAATTGCTGGTGTCGTCTTGATTGCCCATGACCACCGACGTGACGCCGCTGGCTCCCGTCAGCGAGATCTTGTTGCCGGACAAGGAGGCCGTGAGCAGGCCACCCGTCGTGGTGTTGATCCGGTTGAACACGTTCTGCCAGGTATCGCCCGCGTTGACCGCGATGGAATACGCGGTCTGGGTGCCGTTGGACTGCCCCACGGTCAGGGTGAAATTTCCGGTGGTGATCGGGTCAGCGGTGTTGGCGCTCGACAGGAGCTGCGAGGTGGAGGAGACGGGAACGCCGAGGGCGTTGGTGCTCGTCGCCACCGTGGCGGTCGCTAGCTGGTTGACCGTGACGGTGTAGCTGCCTGCCGCCGCCCCTGCGCCCGCGGTCGCTGTCAAGGCCGAGGTGTTCGAGCTCGTCGCGAGCATCGACTTGACGGTTGCGTCCTGGGTCAGGGCGAAGGCTGCCTGCTGCAGCGCGGTCGTGTTGGTCTCGATCGCCTGGAACGCCGAGTTGTTCGACTGATCCGTCGCCATCTGCTGCTGCATCTGCTGCATGGGCGCCGAGTCAGCCTGGATCAACTCCTGGATGATCTGGCTCGTGTTGAGGCCGGACGCGATTCCGGATATGGAAATCGGTGCGAGGCTCATAAGCTTTTTCCTGCCTTCCTGGCACTCCGGGTACCGGACCCGTCGTCAACCCATCCCTGTGATTGCCGTCTTATCAACTACCAGGTCGCGGCCTGGTCATTCCTGGCATCGCCATCGGTCATCTCGTTTCCCTCATCAGAAACTTCCCTTCGGGGCAGTGACTTGCAGGGGGC
>JAJYIO010000413.1 GCA_021790035.1 bacterium
ATCTCTCCTGCTCAACAACGACACCGAGGTCCTGCCCGGCACCTTGAAGGCGCTGGTCGAGTTCGCCGAGGCTCACCTCGACGCCGGCGCCGTCGGTTGTCGCCTGCTGCAGTCGGACGGCACGCCTCACCGCCTGCCGGCCTCGATCTTCTCGCCGCTGGCCTGGGATCAAGAGCATCCGCGGCGCGTCCCCTGGCTGGTCGGCGCGGCGCTGTTGCTGCGGCGGGAGGCCATCGAGGCGATCGGGGGCCTCGACGAGACGTTCTTCTTCTACTACGAGGATCTCGATCTCGGCCTCAGACTGCGGCGGGCAGGCTGGCGCAACTACTTCACGCCCGACGGACGCATCGTCCACCACGAGAAGGCCAGCACCTCGCTGGTGCGGCCCATGGCGCTGGCCAACCTGTACCGCGGGCGGCTGCTGCTCGTCCGCCGCTACCATCCGTGGGCTTACGGCCTGACCCGCCTCTGGCTTCGCCTGACCCTGGCCCTGTCGATCGCACGGGCCAGACGAAGAGGCGCGGAGGGCCGGGCCCTGGTACAGGCTGCCGGCGACATCCGCGCCATTCTTGCAGAGTAGCCGGGTCGAACCCGGTCGAGCTCAGGCGTTCGGTCGAGCGTTCGGCTCGAAATCGCCCGTCAGTCGCCGCTGCCCATATCCGACGCGCACTGGTCCATGACCTTCATCGCCTCGTGGTTGAGCCACTGCTCGTAGCCCTCGAATGCGGACTTGGCCTGACTTTGGCTCAGACCTGCCTTCTTGTAGTAGTCCTTGAACCACTGCGAGCCGCCGGTGCCCTTGTCGAACTGCTGGTCGGCAAACTTGTTGATGTTGGGGTCCGGCGTGAAGGAGCCGGCCGAGTACACGCCGTTGCTGCCGCTGTTGCTGTTGACCGAATTGACGCCCATCTTGCGGATCTCCTCTTGGCCCCGACTGGCTCTCCTGAATCTTCTCTCGAGTCATGGATACCCGATGGTGCCGCTTGCAAAGGAAGCTTGGGGGAGGCTTCAAGAGAACCGAACGTCCCTTAACACGATCGAAATCCCGCGCTGCGAGTCGCAATCCGGCGGAGGGGCCGGTCCCTCAGCGGGGCGGCAACTCGGCCACCACTTTGGCCAGGTGCTCGGCGATCCGACGGGAGGCGCCGGGAGGTCCCATGCGCTGGCGGCCGCTGGCTGCGATCCGGGACAGGCGCGCCGGATCCCGGAGCACGGACCAGAGGGCCGCGGCGACGGCACCCGGGCGCTCCACCAGGAGGATCGACTCGCCCAGGAGCTGGACCTGCCGCCGGGCGAACCTCGCGTCGAACTGCGGCCCGTGGCCCGGGAAGACGACGACCGGCAGCCCCAGTCCGGCGCATTGCTCGTTGGCCGTGCCCGAGAGGCCGACCACGGCGTGCAGCGATCGGCACCATTCGCCGAACCTCCCGCTCGAGAGGGCCAGCGACTCGCCAGCCGGTCCAGAGAGGACGGTCGAGCCGTCGGCGCTCGTGGGGATCCAGCCTGCGGCGCGGGCGATCTCGAGCAGACGATCGACGGCGAGGCTGTCTGCGATCGCGGCGCTGAATCGCATGCGGGTCCCCTCCGGGGCCGTCGCGGCGATCCCCCGGCAGGATTCCAGGAGGTCGGCGAAATTGCCGTATGCCTCATCCCGGCTTCCCGGCAAGAGGCCGATGACCCGTTCGGCCGCATCCGGAGCGTCAGAGGATCCCCCCTCGGTGCCGTCCGTGTCGACGTCGTCCATCATCGGATTCCCCAGGTCGAAGGCGCGAAATCCGCGCGATGCCAGATTGGCAGCAGTGAGGCCGTCCCGCGGGTAGATGGCGAGGCAGCGTCGCCGCGCCAGGAGCCAGCGCTCGTGCGGGAAGTAGTCCGAGAAGCGGCCGTCGACGTAATGGTCGGACTTGGCACAGCCGACCAGGGCATAGGGAGCCTGCGACATCCAGGCCAGCGCCAGCGGCACGAGATCGCCGATCGCCACGATCAGGGAAAGATGCCTCCGGATGAGCCAAAGGGCCCGTAGCTGGAGCGCGGTCAGCCGGGCCAGGCCGCCCCGCAGATCCGCGGCGAGAGCCCGCTTGTTGTGCAGGATGAAGCCGCCCGAGGGCATCGTGGACGTCGGCCCCACGATGGGGATCCCCAGGGCGCGATAGGCGTTGCCATTGCCCACGATGGGAAGGGCGGCGAGTTCGGTATCCGGAGCGGTCCAGCGCGAGGCGATCGCCGTCGCCACGCGATCCTCGCCGTGGCCGTTGCTGATGAACAGGACGCGCCGGGTCATGGCGACGCGATCACCGGGAGCCTTCGCCCGTGGCGGCCGGCACACTCTCCCGGGCGTTCCCGGCCTGCCGGGATCCGGGAATGTCCAGGCCCGCTCGCGCCAGGGGAAGGCACGTGGCCAGGGCGAGGTCGCGATCGGAGAGCGCCGATCCGGTCGCTCGCTTGAACCAGAGGCGAAGCGTCTGGGCGTGCAGGTAGGCGCGGATGCCGAGATGTGCCACGCCCGCGGCCCAGGGGTGGTGCTTGCGGACCAGTAACAGGCCGCCCCGATAGCCCTCGAACATGGCCCGGGCCCGGATCTCGAGGTCAGCGCGGGTCGAGCGTCCGTCCACGTGGGGCACGCGGACGGAACGGATGCAGACGATCCTCCACCTGGCCTTGCGCAGCCGGATCGAGAGATCGAGATCTTCGTTGTAGAAGAAGAACCGCTCGTCCAGCCAGCCGACGGCGTCCAGAGCCTCGCGGCGCGCCATCAAGCAGGTCCCCGGCACGACCGGCAGGGGCACCAGGTCCCCTCGGTGGCGACGCGGCAGCTTGGCGCCCTGGAGGCGACCGTCCGGCCATATCAGCGTGGGAGTGAGCGCCCCGACATCCGGGTTGGCATCCATGGCTGCGGCCATGCGAGCGAGACTTCCCGGCGGCAGTGCGACGTCGCTGTTGAGGAGCAACACGTAGCGGCTGTTCACCGCTCGCCCGCCCTGGTTGCAGGCGACCGCGAAACCACGATTGTCCGGGTTGGCGATGACCCGGACCCCGGGCATCTCCCGCCGGACCAGATCGGCACTGCCGTCCGTCGAGCCGTTGTCGACGACGACCGTCTCGTGAGACAGGCCGCCGGCAGCTGGACCGACCGCCGTCAGAGTGTCGAGAAGGAAGGACGCGCCGTTCAGGTTTGGAACGACCACGACCAGATCTGGCATCGAGAGGCCCTCCGGGCTTACAATCTACACTCCCTTGTCTTCTGTCCGC
>JAJYIO010000008.1 GCA_021790035.1 bacterium
GGGACCGCCCGGGCCTGCCGGGCCGCCGGGGCCACGATCCTGCGGGGCGGAGCCTTCAAGCCGCGCACCAGCCCCTATGCGTTCCAGGGCCTCGGCGAGCGCGCCCTCGAATACCTCGCGGAGGCACGCGCCGAGCTGGACATGCCGATCATCACGGAGGTCATGGATTCCGAGGATGTCGGCCTGGTCGCCCGGTACGCCGACATCATGCAGATCGGCGCCCGCAACATGCAGAATTACACCCTGCTGCGCAAGGTCGCCCGGACCGGCAAGCCGATCATGCTCAAGCGCGGCCCCTCGGCCACGATAGAGGAGTTCCTCCTGGCCGCGGAGTACCTGCTGAGCGAGGGAAACGACCAGGTCATGCTCTGCGAGCGAGGCATCCGCACCCACGAGAACGCGTACACTCGCAACACCCTCGACATCTCGGCGGTGCCGGTGATCAAGCGCGAGAGCCATCTGCCGGTGATCGTCGACCCCAGCCACGGCACGGGCAAGTGGTACCTGGTCGGGCCCATGGCCAAGGCCGCTCTGGTCGCCGGAGCAGACGGCCTCATGCTGGAGGTTCATCCCCGGCCCGCAGAGGCCCTGTCGGATGGTCCCCAGGCGCTCCTGCCCGACACGTTCTCGCGCCTCATGGCCGAGCTTTCCGAGCTCAAGGGCGTGATACACCGCTACGCGACGCAGCCTGTCGAAGCCTAGCTGGACCGCAGATTCGATGGTCAGGGTCGCGATCCTCGGCCTGGGATCCATCGGCGGATCGATCGCGCTGGACCTCTCGCGAGTACACGAGGTCCGGGGCTTCGATCCCGACCCTGCGAGCGGCGAAGCAGCCACCGCCGCCGGAATTCGCGTGTTCAAGACGCCCGAGCAGGCCCTCGCGAACGCGGAGCTGGCCGTCCTCTGCGCGCCACTAGGCAAGCTCCCGGGCCTGATCGAGGCCCTGGCGTCCCACGTGGACGCGGGTTCCGTAGTGACCGACGTCGGCGGGGTCAAGGCCCCGGTCGTCAAGGCGGGACGCCGCCTCCTGCCAGGGTCTTTCGTCGGCGGGCACCCGATGGCCGGCTCGACAGGGCAGGGTTTCGCCGCCGCCCGCACCGGCGTCTTCGTGGACGCGCCGTGGGCCCTCACGCCCGACGGGCGCGCCGAGCAAGAAGCCGCGGCCCGGGTGCGCGAGATCCTGGCACCGACCGGGGCGCGGTTCTTCGAATGCGACGCCCAGGCCCACGATCGGGCCGTGGCGTTCACCAGCCACGTGCCCTACCTGATGTCGGTCGCCATCGCCCGGGCGGCGCGGGGAGCACGAGACGAGGGCCTGGCCGAGATCTCCGAACTCGTCGGGCCGGGTTTTTGCGACGTCACGCGCCTGGCGATGACGCCCGTTCAGCTGGGCCACGACATGGCGTTCGAGAATCGCGATGCCGTGCTCGCGGCGCTCGCCGCTCTCCGTCATCAGATCGCCCAGGCCGAGATCCTGCTGCAGGGCGACCTCGACAGCGCCTTTGCAACCTGGAGCGAGGGCGCCGCGACCTGGCGCGCCGCCCTGTCCTGGCCCCGTTGATGGCGAGAATCCGATGACCGCCCCGGCCGACACCCGGACCGTCCGGGCGGGTGGACCGCTTCGCGGGACGATCCGCGTGCCGGGCGACAAGTCCATCAGCCACCGGGCCGTGATGTTCAACGCCATCGCCGAAGGCACCGCCGTGGTCCGGAACTTCCTCGCCGGCGAGGACTGCCTGGCGACCATCCGCTGTCTCGAGGCCCTCGGGGTGCCCATCGTCGAGCTGCCCGCCGGACCACGAGACGGCGGTGGTCCGTCCCGCTCGGCCTTCGAGGTTCGTGGCGTCGGCCTCGAGGGTTTGCAAGAGCCCGCGGAAATTCTCGACGTCGGCAACTCGGGAACCAGCATCCGGTTGCTCCTGGGGCTCCTGGCAAACCTCGACGGCCTTGCCGTGCTCACCGGCGACGCCTCGATCCGCCGCCGGCCGATGGGACGCGTCGTGCGTCTGCTGGCCGAGATGGGCGTGCGCATCGACGGCCGATCGAGCGGCGATCGCGCTCCGCTGGCGGTGCGCGGTGGCCATACGCACGGCGCCAGGATCGCCAGCCCCGTCGCGAGCGCCCAGGTCAAGAGCGCGGTCTTGCTGGCTGCGCTGGGCGCAGAAGGCGAGACGTCCTTCTCTGAGCCCGTGCCCTCTCGGGACCACACCGAGCGAATGCTGACGGCCATGGGCGTACCGGTGGCCGTGCTCGGGCGCGAGATCCTGGTGACCGGAGGGAACCGTCTGGTGGCAAGGTCGATCGCCGTTCCTGGCGATCTTTCGTCTGCGGCCTTCTGGCTCGCGGCCGCTGCGGTCGTGCCGGGCAGCGAGCTGCGGCTCGAAGACGTCGGACTCAATCCCACCCGGACCGGCATCCTGGACATCCTGCGCGACATGGGCGCCCCGGTGGAGCTCCTCGACGAGGCCGACGAGGCGGGGGAGCCCCTGGGCGACATCAAGGTGGCATCTGGCGAACTCGATGCGGTGACGGTCGGCGGGGAGCTGCTGGTGCGTGCGATCGACGAGGTGCCGATCGTGGCCCTCTTGATGGCGTGCGCCCGCGGCCGGTCAGAGATCCGGGATGCCAGCGAGCTGCGGGTCAAGGAATCCGATCGCCTGTCGGCGATCGCCGCCTCTCTTGGCGCGCTCGGTGCGCGAATCCAGGAACTTCCCGACGGCCTCGTCATCGAGGGCCCGACCCGCTGGAAGGGCGGTACGGTCGACACGCGCGGGGACCACCGGATCGCCATGACCTGTGCCGTGGCGGCCCTCATGGCCGACGGCCCCGTCACCATTCACCACACCGCCTGCACCGAGACGTCCTACCCGGGATTCTGGGACACGCTCGCCGAGCAAGGACCGATCGTCGAGTAGCGCAAGGTGGGACCGGGCAAGCGCCCTACCTGTGGCTCGGCTGGACGGCCGGCGGATCGACGACGGCGTGGACCTGCCGTCCCAGCCAGCTCAACCCTTTGGCGATCGCATGGCGATTCTGGACGATCGCGGTGCCGAAGAGGAGGACGCCTCCGAGCGCCCCCAGCACCAGGCCGGCCGGAGCGCCGATGAGCGTGCCCTCTGTGAACGCACTGGCCGTGAGCAGGCTGCCTCCGGCGATCTGGGCGCCGCCCTCGACCGCCGCCTCGGTGTTGTGCTTGCGCAGCGAAGAAACGAGCTGGAAGGTGCCAGAGAGCATGCTGGCGATGCCGCCGATGGGAGCGCCAGGCCCCACGCCAACCTCCCCGGGATCTGCCAGGGCCGTCGCCCCGAGGCTCCGCAGTCCGGTGTTGACGGTCCGGGCCACGGTCGCCGAGAGCGAGGACACGCCGGACAGCGTCGTGAGGCCGGCGATCGCCAGATCCTTGGAACCCTGCAGCGCCTGGCCGCGCTCCATCTCCGCCAGGCCGATGCCCGTTCCGACCAGTCCCGCGGGCAGCGCGAGAAACGCGCCGAGATTCCCCAGGTGCTGGACGGGCCTGGGAACGGCCCGGGTCAGGGGGGAACTGGCGATGTCGGCAGCCAGGCTGGACGAGGCCTCGGATTCGGTGCTCCACGGCGAGGACTCGGGAGCCATGGATGCCATGAAGCCGGCCCGAAGGTAGAGGTTGGCCTCCTGCGCCAGGCTGAAGGCGGTCGTCACGTTGCCCGGAGTGCCGACGGCCATCCGCGCGGCGCCGAGGTTGTTCTGATCCTGCTGCAACTTGGCATCGACGACGGCCGGGCTCTGAAGCCCCTGCTCGAGGCACTGCCCCGCGGCGCCAGGCCCACCGCATGCCAGACCGGATACGACGGGCGCCTGCGGCGTGGATGGAGACGGTGCAGCCGTCTGGACGGGCAGCCTCCGCAGCCGCGACGGCCGTTCCCCGCGCACTCTCGACGACAGGCTCAACGTATCCGCCGCAGCGAGGACGGCGTTCACGCTCCTCGGGGCCGAGCTGGGTCTAGCCCTCAAGACGCTCGGCACAAACCCGACCTTTCGAGCCGCTGACGCGCTCTCGATGGCCGTTCTCCTCCACGATTGGCACCGTGAATCCAGAATTTTTATAGGCCGCTTCGGCTTCGAACTTGCGAATCGACCGGCCAGCCCCCACTTCTCCGGACACCTGGCGCTCCGGTTTTCCACATGGTATGCTTCCCATTCGGGCTCCGGCCTGAAAATTAGAACGAAGAGAAGGTCTTGAATTCCCTCATGAGTGCACTGGATCAAATTTCCGCCGAGGTCGAGGAGGTCATCGATTACGATTCGACCTTCGTCGATCTGCAGCAGGGCGACATCGTCAAGGGCCGAGTAGTCCGCGTTTCCCCCGACGAAATCCTCGTGGACGTCGGCGGCAAGTCCGAGGGCGTGATTCCCATCAAGGAGCTCTCGAGCCAGCCGATCCCCAATCTCCGCGAGTTCATCAAGGAGGGCGAGGAGCTCGAGCTCTATGTTCTCCGCGAGGAAGACGAGGACGGCCAGCTTACGCTGAGCAAGCGTCGGGTCGATCAGGCTCGGGGCTGGGTTCAGGCCACCAAGGACTTCGAGGAGGAGAACGTCATCCACGCCAGGGTCACCGGCGTGGTCAAGGGCGGTGTCATCGTCGATGCGTACAAGCTGCGCGGCTTCGTCCCGGCCAGCCAGCTCCGGACCAAGGGTTCGCACGAGGATCTCGTGGGCCAGGAGCTGCCGCTCAAGATCATCGAGGTCGACCAGCGCCGCAACAAGCTGATCCTTTCGCATCGGCAGGCTGTCGCCGCAGAAAAGGGCAAGCTTCGCGCCGAGATCCTGCAGAACCTCGAGGTCGGCCAGACGGTCACGGGCAAGGTCGTGCGCATCGCCGACTTCGGCGCGTTCGTCGATCTCGGCGGCATCGATGGCCTCTTGCCCATCAGCGAGATCTCCTGGCAGCGCATCCAGCACCCATCCAACGTCCTCAACATCGGCGACGAGTTCACCCTCAAGGTGCTCAAGGTCGATCGCGAATCTCACAAGATCTCCCTGTCGCTCAAGCAGCTCCAGGAGGATCCGTGGGCCACGCTCGCCCAGCGCTATCACGAGGGCCAGCTGATCAACGGCAAGGTCACCAAGCTCGCGAGCTTCGGGGCCTTCGTCGAGATCGAGCCCGGCGTCGAGGCCCTGCTGCCCACCGCCGAGATGGCCGACCACCAGGTCAAGCCCGAGGAAGTCGTCGAGGTCGGTCAGGAGATCCAGGCCCTCATCAAGCGGTTCCGTCCCGACGAGAAGCGGATTTCCCTCTCGCTGCGCGATCTGGGATCTGGCGGCAGTGGATCCGACGAGGACGAAGACTAGCCCTCGAGGCGGAGTCATCACGGCCGTCGCCCCCGGTTCGCTGGGAGCGGCGGCCGGACTGTCTGTCGGCGATCGCCTGGAAGCCATCGACGGGCAGTTGCTCGAGGACCTCATCGATTTCCGCTTCGCCGCAGCCGAGCCCGAGATCGAGGTCGCGTTCTGGCGCGACGACCAGCGCCGGATCGTACGCATCGTCAAGGATCCAGACGCGGATCTGGGTCTTTCCTTCGCCGATGCCGTCTTCGACCGCGTGCGGCAGTGTGCCAATCGCTGCGAGTTCTGCTTCATCCATCAGATGCCCGGCTACCCGGGCTCGCAGGCCGCGCTGCGACAGGTCGAGGTTCCCCTGCGGCGTTCGCTCTACATCGAAGATGACGATTACCGACTGTCGTTCCTCCAGGGCAACTTCATCACGATGACCAACCTCTCGGAGCGGGATTGGCGGCGCATCGCGGCCATGCACCTCGCGCCCCTTTACATCTCCATCCACACCACCGATCCCGATCTGCGCGCCGAGATCCTGGGACAGCCGCTGGCCCGCAAGCTCCACGCTCAGCTGGACCGTCTGGCGTCCCTGGGCATCGACTTCCACGGCCAGATCGTCCTGGCGCCGGGCCGCAACGACGGCGCAGCGCTCGACCGCACCATCACCGAGTCGATCAGCCGCTGGCATCCTCACCTCCTCTCGCTCTGCATCGTGCCCTACGGAGCGACGGCCTTCCGCCAGACCAATCACCTCGCCGAGCTTCCCCTCCCGACGCCTTCGTGGTGCGCCTCGGTCATCCGACAGGTACGCGCCCACCAGAGGCGGTTCAAGCGGGAACAGGGCGATCCGATCGTCCGGCTCGCGGACGAGTTCTACCTGCAAGCCGGGGAGCCGTTTCCTGGAGTGGCCCATTACGCGAGCTTTTCCAATCTGGGCGACGGCATCGGCGGCGTGCGCCTCTTGTGGCACGAGTGGGCGCGACTCGAAAGGAAGCTGCCCGACCGGCTGGATGCGCCGAGATCGGCGACGATCGTCACGGGCCTTGCCGCAGCCCCGGTCCTGGCTCCCATCGTCGCCCGGCTCAACTTGGTGGAGAACCTCGATGTGCGCCTCTTGCCCTTGCCCAGCCGGTTCTGGGGGGATGCGATCACGGTGACCGGCCTCCTGACCGGCTCGGACCTCGAGCAGGGGCTCAAGGAGTCGGCAGCGGAGCGGGGTCAGGATGCCTCCCGCCCGTCCACGGTCTGGATCCCCGACATCATGCTCCGGCCGGGATCCCCGACCTTTCTCGACGATCGCACGGTTCTCGAAATCTCCCGTGCCACCGGCGAGCAACTGATCGTGCTGCCCGCTGACGCCCGCGGTCTGTTCACGGCGGCCGTCGAGCCGGAGCGGCTGGCAGACCTGGGCGCCGAGCGCTGGTACGGCAGCTACTACGCCTGATCGCCCACCGGCAAGACCCTGGCGGACGCTGCTCGCTGCCGCGGCACGCCACCGGCTGGCCTGGCCTGGCGGAAGGTTTTGTGGCCTATCTGCCGGGTACGCTAGCTGCAGCGCCGAGAAGGTAGCCCGCAGCGAACCATCGCGAGGGAGTCGCATGAGAAGCCAGGCCCCCGTGAAAGTGATCTCCGCCGGGCGGGTCGATGTCCGCCGGACGCTCGCGTTCGGCTGGGAAAGGACCAGGGCCAATCTGGGCTTCTGGATTCTGGCGACGGTCCTCTTGGCGGGCGGCAGCTCGATCCTCGGCGGGATCGCCCACCTGGCAGGCCCGCTGGGCTTGCCCTTGCTGGTGGCCAACCTCTTCGTCCCGGGGATCCTGGCGATCGGCTACACGCAGCTCGGCATCGACGTGGCCGCCGGCAAGCCGCCCCGCGCCG
Source organism: bacterium (assembly GCA_021790035.1). Classification (GTDB taxonomy): domain Bacteria; phylum Cyanobacteriota; class Sericytochromatia; order S15B-MN24; family VGJW01; genus JAJXWQ01. Next base: position 7,192 of record JAJYIO010000008.1, read on the forward strand.
AGGTCATGTGGGCGGGGTGGCGTCAGACGATCAGCTTCTTCGTGGTGGGATCCCTCGTCGGCCTCGTGGTGTTGATCGGAACGCTCCTCTTCGTGGTTCCCGGGATCGTCTGGTCGGCCCAGTTCATGATGGCCCCGCACTTCGTCGTGGACCGCAAGATCGGCCCCCTGGCTGCGATGAGGGCGAGTTCGATCGCCACCAAGGGGATCAAGGGGCCGCTCCTCACCTTCACCTTCTGGTTGACGATGCTAAACATCGCCGGACTGCTGTGCCTCGGCGTCGGCATTCTTGTTACCGGGCCGATCACGACGATCGCAATGGGCCTGGTCTTCCGCGAGATCGCCTCGGCTCGCAAGCGGGAACTCGCGCAGCTCGGACTCTGAACCGGCTCACAAGAAACTCTTCTCTCCGGCTGCGCCGGCGGTGACTTGCAGGGGGCCTGGCCCCCCGCAAACTACCCCCCGCTGCGGGCAAGCTGCTACGTAGCCCCGCGCAGCAGGTGGCGTTTCATTCGAGACTGTCGGCGCAGACGGTGGGTAACTCACATGGATCCGAAGACGTCCGCCCACCGAGGAAAGTCGCGCATCGCCCCAAGGACGGCGTCAGTGCGACCCGGTGTAGATCCGGCGAATCGCCTCGAGGGCCGACTGAGCCTTGCCAAGGGCATCGGCGGCCTGATCGAGGATGTCCTTCGAGCTGGGGGCCTCGGTTTCAACCTCGCCTTGCCCGGATGGCTGCTCGCGTATCCCGCCGGCTTGCCGGGCGAGGCGGCTCGCGTGCTCCTTCAGATTCCCGACCTGCTCCTGCAGGCGCCCGGCTTGCCCCCTCGCACGTTCGGCCTGATCCTTCAGGGTCCCGGTCACGTCGCCAGCACGATCCCGCATCTGGCGCGCTATCCCGGCTCCCGAAGCCACGAGTTCGGTCATCCGCAGCCGGCCCTTCGCCAGCCTGCCCTGAGCGGCAGACCCCAGCGTGCGGGCTCCCGCTCGAAGACCTCTGCGCACCTCCCCGCCGCTGTTCGGCGCGATGAGCCACGCGGCCAGGATACCGGTCGCCGCTCCGGCGGCTCCGCCGATCAGCATGAACCAGGCCCGATTTTTCATGGATCACCTCCTCCGAGACGCCTGCTCCGGGACACCACCACCGCCCGTTTCGGCGGCAATCCAGGGTGAAACCAGCGATCGTTCGCCCCCCTCCGGGAGCCTGCCGAGACGCAATCGCTGGTAGAGGACCCGATAAGCCCGTGCCATCGCACGGGCCGAGAAGTGGTCCGACACGTGCTGCCGGCACGCGGTCGCCGAGATCTCCGGGATGCGGTCGCAGGCCGCGACGAGGCCGGCCCGATCCGGCGCCACAAAGCCCGTCTTGCCGCTCACCACGATCTCTGGCACCGCGCCTCGGCCGTAGGCCAGCACCGGGGTCCCGCAGGCCATCGCTTCGATGAAGACCAGGCCGAACGGTTCTTCCCACAGGATCGGCGCGACCAGGGCCCGGGCCCTCGAAATCAGGTCCCACTTCGCATTCCCACCGACCTCTCCCGCCAGGCGGAGCATCGAGCCATCCACCTGCGGGGCGATCTCCTCCGCGAAGAACGCACGATCCGCTGGATCCACCGTGCCGGCCAGAACCAGGGGCATGCTGGCTTCCTTGGCGATGGCGATGGCCTCGAGCGGCCCCTTGACGCGGCTGAACCTCCCCAGGAAGAGCAGGTAGTCCTCCTTGCGCGACCGGAAGGGAGCCAGGCGCAGATCGAGCCCGTTGGGAACGACTCCGAAGCCCTGCACGCCGGGGTAGCGTGCCTGCTGGGCGCGTGACAGGAACACGAAGGGATGACCGGGACTGGCCCGGTACACGGCCAGGCGCATCGGATTGGCATCGTTGTGCACGGTCGTCACGACCGGAACCCTGCTGAAGCTCGCCAGGGCCGCTCCGGCGGCCTTGGTGTGGTCGTGGATCACGTCCACGTGGGCCAGTGCGGCACAGGCCCTCGCCACGTGGATCAGGTCCGCGGCCCAGGCCTCACCCGCAGACAGGTCGAGGCCGACCGGAGCGGGGAAGCTTCCCTCGACCTGGCCGGCGGAGGCGACCTCCACCTGGACGCCTTCGGCCTCGAGGGCTTCCGCCAGGGCATGGATCACCGCTTCGACACCGCCGTAGCCGATCGGCGGGACCGCCAGGGCCGGCGGAGCCATCAGCCCGACGCGAAGCGGACGAACAGAGGCTGCAAGACGAGCCATGGGAGCTAGTTTCGCAGCCAGCGGCATCGGCCGGGTCGTCGAGCCGGACGAAATCCTTTGCAAGGGAAGGCGGGGAGGCGTTCCCGCCCGCCTTGCGCTCCCTTCGAGGGGACGGCCGGGCGTTGAGGGCAAGGCCGCCTCTGTGATAGGGTCCGGCCAGTCCGCGATGTTGCGGCTCGAGTCGCCTGGCACACGTCGTTCCTGATTCTGGCCTACCGGGCTCCGGAAATGGGAGGCAGGGTGGTTCTGCCAGTAGATCCCTTCGAGTTTGCCGACCCGGGAGCCACGGACCTGGCCCGTCCGGCCGCATCCGTGTTCCTGGCCTCCAACCGCGGTCCGGTCGAACTGGAGGTCCTCGACGGCGGGGATGTCCGCATCCGGCGAGGGCCGGGCGGGCTCGTCACGGCCTTGCGCAGCGCGGTCTCGCGGGTCAGCGCGACGTGGGTCGCCGCCGCCATGAACGAGACCGACGCCGCAGCAGCGCGTCTCTCCCATGGCGACCTGCGGGTCCCTGTGGGGTCGCGGCTGCTCCACGTCAGCCTGCTCACGCCCGAGCGCGGCGACTTCCGAAAGTACTACGACGAGGTTTCCAACCACCTGCTGTGGTTCATCCTGCACGGGATCGGCAACTCGCCCAACGAGCCGGATTTCGACCCACCGCTCTGGCAGTCCTGGGAAGCCTACCGGCGGGTCAACCTGGCCTTTGCTTCCCGCCTGTCCCGCAAGACCGCAGGAACTCGCGAACCTCTGGTGCTGGTCCAGGATTACCACCTGTTCCTCGTGCCGGGCTACCTGCGCCGCAGACGCTCCGACGCCCGCATCCTCCACTTCACGCACGTGCCCTGGCCCGGTCCGGATGCCTGGCGATCGCTCGTCGGACCGATCCGCGCCGAGATCCTGGAAAGTCTGCTCGCTGCCGACATCGTCGGTTTCCACACGGCTCGCTACGTCCGGAACTTCCTGTTCACCTGCCGGGAGTACCTGGGTGCCGACATCGACCTGGATCGCGAGCTGGTGCGCCACCGGGGACGGACGGTGCGCGTGCGCCCCTATCCCATCTCGATCGATCCGGACTGGCTCGAGGGATTCGCCGACAGCGTGGAGGTCAGGCACTTCGAGCGCCAGCTCCACAAGCTCGCCCCCGACGACACCCAGGTCGTCTTGATGGTGTCCCGGGCCGATCCCAGCAAGAACGTGTTGCGAAGCTTCAAGGCCTTCGACCTGTTCTTGCAGCAGAATCCGGCGGCGCGCGGGAGGACGACCCTCTGGGCTCTGCTGCCGGCATCCCGCCAGGGAACCCTCGTTTACCGCCGCTACCTCCAGCAGGTGATCGCCCAGGCCCGGCGCCTCGAGGCCCTCTGGGGCACGGAACGGTGGCGGCCCATCACCCTCTTCACCGAGGACAACTATGCCCGGGCGATCGCCGCGATGAGGCGCTACGATGCCCTGCTGGTCAACTCCCTGGCGGACGGCATGAACCTGGTGGCCAAGGAGGGACCCATCGTCAACCGGCGCGCCGGCGTCCTGCTGCTCTCGGAAAACGCCGGGGCCGCCGAGGAACTCGACCAGGGCGCCATGCTCATCCATCCCCACGACGTCGCCGGCACGGCCGAGGCCCTGGCCCGCGGTCTGGCCTTGCCGGCGGTCGAGCGCAGGGCGATGCAGGAACGCCTGCGCCTTCAGGTAAGGCATCGGCCCATTTCCCGCTGGCTGGCCGATCAGCTGGGCGATCTTCAAACCGAGGGCCTGGCCCGGTACCCGGCGCGGCCCGAGGTGGAGCCGAGCGCCTGATGCCGCCAGCCTGCGGGGCCCGATGGCGCATCCGAGATGACCGTCAGAGGAGGATGAATGCCTACCCGGACGACCCGCGCGGAGATCGCCGATCATCTGCTGGCCTGGGGACTGGCCGGCCGCGTCCCGAACAGCCGTGAAGCGAATCTCAAGGCGATCCGCCGTCTGCTCGATGGCGAGGTTTTCTACACCTTCGGTGTTTGGCTCGTCGAAAAGGCACTGGCGTTCGGTGACCTGGACGAAGAGGCCGTGATCCATCTGATGGCCGACGCGTGCGGATGCTCGCCGGACGACTACCTGCAGGATCCGGGCTACATCAGCCCCGTGGCTGCCGGAGCGGGCATCGAACGGATGGCTTCCATCCTCGCCAGGGCCGCCTCGCGCCGGTGGACCGTGGCCTTCGGGACCGGACACCCTGGGGCGATGCTCGGCTGCTATGTCCGATTGGCCGACTGGCTGGCCCGCGAGGGCTGCACGATCGCTCACGTTCCGACCGGAGCTCCCGCCGGGATCGACTGGTTCGTGGACGACATCGGCGGCGTGGCGGTCACGAGCGATGGATGTGGCATCCTCCATGGCCACTCGACTCGACCGATGGAAGCCGTGCTCGCCCCGGGGCAGGTGGATCTCGTGGTCGCCGACCACGGCCACGCGGGCGCCGCGATCAACGCGGGCGTTCCCTGCCTGGCGGTGATGGACACCAACGACCCGGCTCTCGCCGTCGCCGCTCACCTCGATGCTCCGGGTCTCGTGGTCGTGCCCCTCTACGACAACCGCCCCAATCGCGTCACGCTGCAGCTCGCCGACCTGCTGATCGCGCTCGCCACGTCGTAGATTCGGACGCGGTGCTTTTTGGGCCAGGCCGTCAGGTCGGTGCCTTCGGGTCAGACCTTGCAGGTCCCCGTGCCTGCCGTTCGAGCCGGAGCCGCTCCGCACCAGCGCCAGAAGGCGCCCGCGGGCGGATCTGGCAGACGGCCGGCCGCGCATCTGATATTCTCAGGACTTCCGGGCGGTTAGCTCAGCCGGTAGAGCGCCACGTTTACACCGTGGATGTCGTGGGTTCGAGCCCCTCACTGCCCACTTGGCCCAAAGCAGCCAGCAGAGCCGCTTTGGGCCGTATTTGCACTGAGTCGTTTCTCCGTGTCAAAAGGCCCCTTGCTCAACATGTGCTCAACAGCGCAGCTGCACAGGGCGAAGCTGCGGCGCACAGCAGGCACCTCGCGGGCGAGTGGCCAGGCGGGCTGCCGCTGCAGCGCGAAGGGGTCGGCCGAGGGACGCCCGGTGGTGATATGCTGTCAACTGTGAGCGCGCAAGAGGACTACCTGCCCGAGGTCGTCGACCGCATCGTCCGGGCCTTCCAGCCGCTGCGCATCATCCTCTTCGGGTCGGTGGCCCGCGGCGAGGCCAGCCCCGACAGCGACGTGGACCTGCTGGTGGTGGTGCCCGAGGTCTGGCACCGGCGCGAGCAACAGGTGGCCATCAGGCGGGTGCTGGCCGACCTGCCCATCTCCAAGGACGTAATCGTCGTCACCCCCGAGGAGGTCGAGCAGAGCAGGTGGCGCGTCGACAGCGTCGTCTGGCCGGCCGTGCAGGACGGCAAGACGCTCTATGAGCGGGCCGCCTGACCCGCCAGAGTCAGCCGGCCGCTGGCTCCGTTTCGCTCGTGAGGACCTCCACTCGGCTCAGACGCTGCTCGACAACGACGATGCCCCGCGCCTGGTGTGCTGGGCGGCACAGCAGGCGGCCGAAAAGGCGGTCAAGGCCGCGCTGGTCTACGCCGGCATCCGGTTCCCCAAGAGCCACGACATCGACCGGCTCCTGCGCATGGTGCCAGGCGACTGGAACCTCTCGCCCGACGTCGCCGACGCAGCCTGGCTGTCCGATTGGGCGCTCGAGAGCCGCTACCCTGGCGACTGGCCCGATGCGGACACCGTTGACGCCCAGCGAGCTATAGCCGAGGCGTCCAAGATGCTGCGCGCCGTCGAGCGGGACCTGCAGGGGCGAGGGGTCGGCGGGGCAGCCCAGCCCGAGGAGAGCTAGCCCAGCTGCTGGCCGGGCCGGCGGACGAAGAGCATCTCGTTCAGCGCGTTCGACGCCTGCTCCTGCATTGTGGGCAGGACGTGCGAGTAGGTGTTGAGCGTGAGGGTCACCGAGGCGTGCCCGAGGCGCTCGGCCACGACCTTTGGGCTCGTGTTGGCAACCAGGAGCAGCGTGGCGCAGGTGTCGCGTAGGTCATACATTCGAAACGCGTGCGGCAGGCCGGCAGCCTTCAGAATGGGCTTGAGGTGCCGCCTCTACCACACCGCGCAGCTGCCGTGGACGGTCAACGAGCCCGGCCTCCTCGCCAACACCAACGTCGGGGTCCAGGGGGACCTCCGCGTCAACAGCACAGTCCATTGCAGTACCCTCATCTCACAGACGGGCGGAACGTACTCAGATGGTCGGTTGAAGGAGGACATCCGCCCGCTCCAGACAGCGGTCGACCTTCTTTCGACACTGCGCCCAGTCACTTACCACCTGAAGGATACATCCGTCCCCGGCCCGCGGCGCCGAATGGGCTTCGTCGCCCAGGAGGTCAGGGACTCCCTCGGAGAGTTAGCACCCGTGCTCACGAAGGCTGACGGCTACCTGGCTGTATCGTACGAGTCCCTCGTCGCCCCGCTCGTGGCCGCCGTCCAGGAGCTGGCGGCCCGGCGTCCCGCAGAGCATCCGCAGCGAGCTCGAGCACGGCCAGCGCCGGCTCGACGTGGCCGAGCTGATGACGCTCGCCGAGCTGTACGGCAAGGCCGCCGACTGGTTCCTGCGGCCGGCCGCCGATAAGCCGTGACGGGCGCCGGCGGAGAGCCCCCGCGGGCCGAGCGCAGGGACACCGCGACGACCCGCCCTGCGGCATGGCAATTTCGTTCGAGGGGTGGAATAATCGGGCAGGCGGCGCTCCCGTTCGGGCCGCCGGCGATCGCCAGGAGGACGCCGCATGCCCACCGATCGCCCCCTGCCGGAGCTGCGCGCGAGTCGGCTCGCCGTCGGTGACGATGCTGGACCGGGATGGCGGGGAGCGCGTCCGCATCGAGCTGCGGGAGCACGCCGGGTCCGAGGGTGGGGGCGCGGTGACGGCGGTCGGCGCCTGGCTGACGGCCTCGGACTGCGGCTCGGCCGTGAACCTCATCGCCGGCTTGGACGGACGCGGGGCGGTCGAGGTCTGCAACGGCGACAGCGACCTCAAGGCCGCGTGCCTCCTCGAGACGTCCGGAGAGGACGGGAGCCAGGCGCGCCTGGCCCTGTCCGACGAGAGCGTGCGGGCCCAGTGGCGCGTCGGGTCCGGCGAGGTAGGGTTCGACACCGCCCGCCGGCTCCTGTAGGCCCGCGGCCGGTGCGCTAGATAAGGGTGAGCCTGCCCTCCCGTTCAGGGGGCCGGAAACGGCGCCGGGTGGCGGCCTGCGGCCGCCGTTGGCCTATGTAACCTATTTCCTCGCCCAACGGCGCCAAGGGGGCTCCAGTGCGGTCCGGACGAGCAGGCGAGGGCGCACTTGTGCTAACGTCACCCTATGAGCGATTCCAAGTCACTCGACGACGCCGCCCGCGAGCTGGTCGCGTTCCACCTGGAGGCCGACCCCGAGGTGACGGAGGTCTTCCTCGCCCCCGACCCAGAGGGCGCCGAGATTCGCCTGGTCGAGGTCACGGAGTCGATGAACACAGCGGGCGAGATTCTTCCGCTCGGCCACGCCCCGGACGAGGAGACCCCCTTCAGGGTGGTCCTCGTGCTCCTGTCCCCCGAGGACTGGCAGGGGTGCCTGGACGGCCGCATCGAGCTGCCTGAGGGCTGGGGCAGGCCGGGCGACCTCAAGAAGATGGCCGGGACCGGGGCGCCGGCGGGGACAGCGACCGCGCCGAGGCCGAAAGTGGACCCGTCAGTGCTGGCAGCGTTCTGCCGCAAGTGGAAGGTCTCGGAGCTAGCGCTCTTCGGCTCCGTCCTGCGCGACGACTTCCGTTCGGACAGCGATGTGGACGTCCTGGTCGACTTCGAGCCAGGAGACGGCCTGGACTTCTTCGAGCTCTTGGATATGAGGGAGGAGCTCGAGCGTCTCTTCGGGCGGAAGATCGACCTCGTCACCAAGCGCAGCCTCCGCCCTCGGCTGCGGGACGCCGTCCTGCCGACGTCCCGGGTCCTGTATGCGTCGTGACGACCTCTGGCTCGCCGACATCGTGGACTCCGCCGGCGCCATCGAGGCCTACACGGCCGGGCTGACGCTCGAGGCGTTCCTGACGTCCGACATGGTGCGGGACGCCGTGCTTATGCGGCTGGTCGGCATCGGCGAGGCCTGCGCGGCCGTAAGCGCGGACGTGAAGGAGCGCCACCCCGAGGTCCCCTGGCAGAAGGTCAAGGACTTCAGGAACCTGGCCGTTCATGCGTACTTCTCGGTGGACTGGCCGGTGGTGTGGGGCCTGGCGTCAAGGCGGGTGCCCGAGCTCGCCGAGCAGGTGGCCAGGATTCTCGACGAGGAGTGACGGGCCGGTCGCCAGGCAGGGAGCCTCCATCTTGCTCAACATGCGCTCAACAACGCAGCGAAACGGGGCCGATCGCCGGCAAACGGCAGCACACAAGGCCCGGAGCCGGAAGCCAGACAAGAAGCCACTCGAGGCCACAGGGACGCACGTCAAAAACCTGAAAAGCAAGGACCTGACTGACTTTTACACCGTGGATGTCGTGGGTTCAAGTCCCTCACTGCCCACCTTGAGAAAATGGCGCGGTTGCGCGGTTTTGGGTCGGCGGCGTCGAACGAAACGCCACCTGCTGTGCTGGGCTACGCAGCAGCTTGCCCGCAGCGGGGGGTAGTTTGCGGGGGGCAAGGCCCCCTGCAAGTCCCTGCCCCGAAGGGGAGTTTCTAAGGAGCGT
>JAJYIO010000009.1 GCA_021790035.1 bacterium
CACGACCTTGGTCACGGTCAGCTCATGCGCGTTGTCAGCCGGGTCGGCGGGGCCATCGGCCGGCGAGAAGTCGAGGCTCACCGGAACGTCGAGGTTCTGGCCGGTCGCGCTGGCAATCTGGCTCACGATGTCTGCTGGCAGGGGGGCGGTGTCGCTCTCGTAGGTCGTGTAGCGGTAGGCCGGGTCGAGGTCCGACATCACCTTCGAGACGTCTTGCTGGGCCCTGCCAGATTCTCCGTCGGCATAGGTATCCGAGGTGTCAGAGTAAGCGCCGTCCGACGAGTCCAGGTTCATGAAGGCTGACTGCAGGAGACGGTCCACGTCGCTGCGATTGCTGCTGTCCGGTGCCAGGGAGTCGGGAACGCGGGTGAGGGTATCTCCGTTGGCGACAGCCGCCGATCCACCCTCGGCCATCGCTCCCGCCAGACGGGCAAACTCGGCCGGTTGCTGGGTCGCCAGGATGTACTCGACGGTGGTGGCGGCGCACGTGCCACGGTTGTCCTGGTGAATCTGGCCCGGATCGGCGATCTCGCTGACGATCTCGCTCATGAAGTCGCCGGTGGATTGACCGGTAGCCGCCGCGTACTGAGAGTCCACCCCCTGGCTGGCGATCGTCTGGAGCGTCTGCTGCAGCGTCTGGCCCGTCGTGGGATCGACGGCATTGAGCTTGTCGCCGAGGCTATCATAGGCTGCCTGCGCGGCCGGCGAGAGCAGGGAACGAACGTCCGGCGTCGGGCCGCCGGCGCTCGGGGTCGAACCGGGGTCGGTGCCGGTGGTCGAACCGGGGTCGGTGCCGGTGGTCGAACCGGGGTCGGTGCCGGTGGTCGAACCGGGGTCGGTACCGGTGGTCGAACCGGGGTCGGTGCCGGTGGTCGAACCGGGGTCGGTGCCGGTGGTCGAAGGGCTGGGAGGGGCGTTGGGCGAGAGCCTCCATCCGGGCCCGTAGCGGAAGTCGTTGAAGGGCTGGTGGCCACCGGCGGGATCGAAGCGATCCTCGTGGTGGTGCCAGTGGTCGTGCGGACTGAACTTGCGGGCGCGGTGCCAGCGGGTCGGCCAGTGTCCAGCCCCGAGTGTCCGGCTGAGCCGGCCCGCCAGGACATCGTTTCCCAGCTTGCCCGTGCCCCGCTTACCCAGCGGCTGCGTTCCGGCGCTTCGAGAATCCCCGAACGCCGCGGTGTCCCTGCCCAGCGCTCCGCTGAGATCGAATGAGGAATCGGCCCCGGCGTCCGGAAGGGACGCTTGCGCGGTGCGGCCCGTTCGCCTGGCGCCGAGCGGAAGGGTGCTCTGTCTCGTGGCCCAGCCAAGGAGGCTATCCCAGCTCATTCGTTCTCCTGTCCGTGCCCTCCCCGCATGAGAGTTATCCCGCGCCGGCGGCGCAGGCTTGATTTGCGACCCGTTAAATGTTTGAGAGAAGATCGTTTGCCCGTGGTGAAAGCAGGATTTCTACGCGCGGGCCAGCCAGGCCAGGCGAGGGGACTGCTTGCGGATGGCGCCTTCCGGGCAGACCTCGGCGCAGCAGTAACAGCGGATGCACTTGCCGAGCTCGAAGTTCGGCTTGACCGGATTGCCCGTCAGGCTGATCGCCTCGACGGGGCAGATCTCGTTGCACCTCCGGCAGCTGCTGCAGCGGCTGGGCTCGACGCCCGGATGATCGCGAACGAGATCCTGGAGCCACGGTCGGCGCTGGACCCATCGAGAGAGCGCGCTACCGACGAACGATCCAGAGGCGGGCTTGAACCTGACCTCGCTCCATCTGGAGGCCGGGGCGCCGATCCAGCGGATCCGGGCGAGATCCCCTTCTCCGAGGGCACGCGCTGCGACCTCCTTGAGCAGTACCAGTCGATCGGGATCCAGCCCCGCCAGCTCGCAGGCGACGCGGTCGAGGGCCGCCGCGTCGGCGGAGGCGAGAATTGCGCCGAGGTGCCGGGGGGTTCCCCCGGGCCCCGGACCATCGCCCTCCATCGCGACGATTCCATCGCAGAGGTGGAGGATGTGCTCCCCTCGCCGAAATGCCGGTGGACGGCGCCGTAGAGATCGGCCAGCAGGCTCACGAAACGGCCCGAGGGCTGAGCCTTGAGGTGCCACTGCGCCTTGTGCGTACCCGGGATCATTCCAAAGAGGTTCTTGAGGGCCACCGTCATGTAGGTGAGCGAATGGGTCTTCAGCTTGGGCAGGTTCAGCAGCACGTCGGCCTCGACGACCGCTCGAGAGACCTCGAAGCTCCGGCAGACGACCCCGTCGGGGTTATCGAGAACGATCACGTCAGAGAGGTCCGCCACCTCGACCCCCTCTTCTTCCAGGACGGCCAGGATTCCCGACTTTCTGAGCGCCGTGCGCGGCTTGGCGACCGCCGGGTTGTCGCCGACAACGGGGATGCCGCCGACGCGTCGGATCTCGCGCACCACCGCCCGCACGATTTCTGGGTGCGTGGTGACCGCCTGTTCGGGGGCTGCCGGGACCAGCAGGTTCACCTTGCAAAAGACCCTGGCTCCAGAGGGAACGAAGCGTTCGAGTCCTCCGATGTCGTCGAAGCATTGCCGAACGGCCGCCGCGACGGTGTCTTGCGAATAGGACGTGCAGGACTGCACGGATACGATCGGTTGTGACAAGCGACTACTCCGAGGGTGCGAGGTGGAGCACGAAAGCCCCTGCATGATGGAAATCCGGCTGCTGGCCGGGATGGGAAAGGGCCCAGTAGGACAGGCGACCCTCGGGCTCGGCGACCACCGTGGCGATCGCCAGAAGCCAGGGATCCATGCCGCATCCCAGCCGGGTCGTGTCGATGCGAGCCGACACGCTGCAAACCCCAAGCTGACTGGATACCGAGAATGGGAGAGCCGCGAAGGCCTCTTCTTCCTCCGGGCCTGACCGGTAGGAGGCGAAGCGAAAGACGTTCCAGTGCCCTGCCGGGGACAGGTTGAACTCGCGGTAGCCCGGTCGATCCGGAACAGCCAGGAAGACCTCGAAGCAGGTCTGCTCCCAGAGATCGCCGGTCCTCTTCGGGTTCTCCGCCGTGGCCGGGACCGAGAACGAGGCCTCGGGACCTTCCAGCTGCCACGTGAGTTCGAGCGTCGCGCCGTCGCGCCACGCGGTGCCGGACACTCGCACTGCGCTTGGAGCGGGCAGCCCGGGATAAGGCTCCAAAGCGAAGGCCCGATGGCTCATCAGAAACTCCCCTTCGGGGCGGTGACTTGCAGGGGGCCTTGCCCCCCGCAAACTACCCCCCGCTGCGGGCAAGCCGCTCATCGCAGATCCTCGACGATGGCCCGCAGATCGTCGAGGCGGTCGTCGATGCTCCGGGCCAAGCTGAGCTGTACGAGGGCGCGAGCGAGATTCTGGCCGCGTCGCGTCACCTTGAAATAGACGTCGCCTTCGAGGTGATCGGTGAAGAACCGCAATCCCAGCTCGAAGGCGATCAGACGGACCGATGCGGGCAGGAAGTCGAAGTCGGCGGCGTCGAAGAACCCCCGCGCGACCGTCAGGTAGCCCTCCAGCACGGCCTTCCCGAGCACCGGGTCGAACCTGACGTCCTGCCAGCGACCGGTCTCTTCCCCGTCCGGATTGCACGAAGAACGCAGGCAGTCTCCGATATCATACTGGGCCAGTCCTGGCTTGATGGTGTCGAGATCGACCATTCCGATGGCCTGTCCCGTGGCGGCGTCGAACAGGATGTTGTTGACCTTGGGATCGCCATGAATGGGCCGCAGGCGCAAGAGCCCTCGCTCGCGGGCATCCTCGAGGACCGGCACCCAGTCGCGATGCTCCGCGATGAACCGGGTGCACCAGGTCTCTTCGGTGGACGACCCGGCCGGGGTGGACCGGGATACCTGGTCGTACCGGGCCAGGTACGCCGGGGCGATGTGGAAGCCAGGCAGCGTGTCCGTGAGTTCCGAGATGGGAAGGTCGCTCAGCAGCGAATGGAAAGTCCCCAGCGCGAAGCCGACCTCCCGGGCCTGGTCGGGGTCCCGGACGGCATCGACGGTCTGCGATTGTCCGATGAACCGGAGGGCTCGCCAGTACGAGCCATCGCCGGCCAACCAGTGATCGCGGCCCTCTTCGGTCAGCAGCACGTGGGGAACCTCCCACCGGCGCCCGAGGGTGGGAGCGGTGTGCAGCGGTCGCCTCTCGAGGTGTCGCATGACCGACCGGATGTTGCGCATGACCCGATCTGGCTGCTCGAACACCCTGGTGTTGAGCTGCTGTAGCAAGAAGGGTTCCCCGTGGCCAGCCTTCGGCGTCACCAGAAAGGTCTTGTTGATGTTCCCGTTGCCGTACTCCCGGATGGCGCCCTCGCGGGCGGAGGCCAGAAAACGGGCGGCAACGTCCAAGAGGAATTCGGTTTGCTGGACCTGTGCAGTCATGGGTTCTTTCAAGTGGCGCGGAAGACTCGAGGATACGCAGGCCGCGAGACGACCGGCAATGCCATCTACGTACCCCAAAGCGCGCTCCGCGTCGGCCTGGCCATGGGGTTCAAGGAGTTCAGCTGGGGCGAAGGTGATAGGTGGGGAAGGTTCCGTAGCCCTTGGCGAGTGGGGTCCGCCCCACGTAGTCGCAACGGAAGTCCGGAGCATTCTCGGCCGCGGCCAGCACGGCGAAGTCCTCGCTGGCATAAACCTCGCCGGCGGGGGTGATCGGCTCCATCCTGGCGGTACGGCTCACGTGAGTGCCCGAGCAGTTGGGCCTTCCGGTCACCGGATCCGTAAAGACGAACGCCGGCCCAGCGTGCAGTGCGATCCTGAAATTCGTGTGCGCAGGGAGGCCGAATGCATGCCAGTCGGAGCGGCCCACGAGATCGCGCAGCGCCAGAGCGAAGGCTCCGGCCTCGGTGGCGGTGCTGAACACCAGGTAGAGGGCATCTCCCCACGTGTTGAGCAGCTCCGGCCGTACCGGCGTCGATGCGATCAGATCGCCGACCGCACCCAGGAAGTGGGTGACGAAGCGTGGAATCTGCTCCTCTTGCAGGGCGCCGTATCCGACTGCGTCGGCGAAGAGAAACGCCTTGAGCTCCCGCCTCAAGCCCGCCGCTGCCGGCCCGGGCGACGGGCTCGATTCCCGAACGGCAGACGTCACGACCGGCGAACCGGTGAGCGCGGAGAGGTCGACCAGTGGCCGCCAGTCGGCATCGAGAGCGGTCGCACGCAGACGCGAGAGGCCGTCCACCATCCGGCTGGCGAAGATCTGATCGACAAGGTCTGCGCCTTCGGACGAGGATCCGGCCTGCACCACCCGGGCGGCCCGGCCAATGACCGCGTCGAAGCGAGGGACCCAGTGCGGGTCGCATCCGAGCGCCACGGACCGGGCGACGAAGGCATCTCGCGCACACGGCAGGACCACGTGAATCTCGCCGCCCCGATCGAGCATGGACTCGAGGAACACCAGATCGGCCCCGAATGCGGCAGATGAGTACCCGAAGCCTGCCTTGAGCCGCTCCAGTCGCTCGTCGAGCTCCGCACGGAGGGCAGCCTCGACCTCGGGCCCGAACACGGGTGGCTGGCGATTCTCCGGATCGCTCCCGTGACCGATGAAGGCCACGACGGCCGGGACCGCCAGGGCGCGGTCGAACCGGTGGGGATCCTGGCCCAGGTGCCCCAGCAGGAGCCGGGCCTGGCGCCTCGTGGACGCCACGTCCAGATGGCGATCGCCAGCCAGTTCCAGGGCCCTGACGTACTCGGTCTCGGCCCGGTCCCACTCTTCCAGGATCAAGGCGGCTTCGCCGAGAGCGGCTCGGGCCCCGTAGTCCTCGGCTCTGGAAAGGCGCTGGTCGCAGATGGCCCGGACCCTTGCTGCCAGGCTCCGGGCCAGGGCCAGGTCGCCGGCCAGCGTGGCGGTGGCGGCCGCGTTGATGCCCGAGTCGATCGCCCCGTCCGCGTCACGCTCCGGATTGGCCGACCGGAAACCCTCGAGCCACCACGCCAGGGAGGCCCGCAAGAACCGCTCCTGTCCGGACTCGAGCCACGCCTCCCGCTCCACCCGCGCCAGCAGACCGAGCGTCTCGCCATCGTGGCAGCCCTCCTCGTGAAGGGCAGCCAGGATCGTCCGGGCTCGATCCGGCACACCGCTTTGCAGGAGCGCGAGCGCGAGCACTTGACGCAGGCGAACGTCGTGGCGGAGGGCGGCGTCGGCAAAGTGGTCGGCCAGACCGGCTGCGGCGACGTCCTGAGCGAGCAATGGCTCACCCAGGCGCATGAAGCCCTCGGCAAGATCGACATAGGCCCCCCCGGGCTCGCCGACACTGGACTTGAGCCGTTCCCAGCGTTCGAGCAGTGCTGCGAAGGATCCCGTTGCCGTCATTGGTTCCTCGTGCGGTCGTAGGGACGATCCTACCAGAGCCGAGGCGGCTTTGACGGCCCCTGCAGGCTGCCTGGCTCCAGGGTGGGGGCGCGAGATCTTGCAAAATCGGGTAGCTCAGGCGGGGCCACGACTGATAAAATAGAATGCGGTACGGGAGCGGGGAGCGGGGAATTGGCAGGCAAAGAGGAAAGCTGCGAACAGCTGACCGCAGAGCTGGTCGAGGCGCGACGCCGGGCCCAGGATTTCGAGCTCCTGGTCAAGAGCGTGGTCGACTATGCCATCATCCGGCTGGGGCCCGACGGGAGGATCGCGAGCTGGAACCGCGGCGCCGAGAAGATGAAGGGATGGAAGGCAGAGGAGATCGTCGGCAGTTCGTACGAGGCCTTCTTCACCCTCGAGGATGTCGCGGAAGGAAAGCCGCGCAGGCTGCTCGAGATCGCCCGGAGCCGGGGGCACGTCGAGGACGAGGGCTGGCGCGTGCGCAAGGATGGCTCGCGCTTCTGGGCCGATGCCGTGGTCACGGCCCTGCGTGACGACCAGGGGGAACTCGTCGGATACGGCAAGGTGACGCGAGATCTTACCGAGCGGCGCAAGGCCGAGGAGCTGGCCGTTGCCAACGCGCAGCTCGTGGCCTCCAGCAAGCTCAAAGACGAGTTCATGGCCAACATGAGCCACGAGCTGCGTACCCCGCTGAACTCGATCATCGGCTACACGGACCTGGTCCTGACCGACGCGGAGCAGGTGCTGTCGGAGCTCAACCGGGCCAACCTCGCTACCGTGGTAAAGAACGCCCGGCATTTGCTGGCCCTCATCAATGAGGTGCTGGATATCGCCAAGATCGAGGCTGGAAGACTCGCGCTGTTTGCCCAGCGCTTCGATCCGGCCGAGGCCGCCCGCGGCGTGGCGTCCATGCTCGAACCGCTGGCGGCCAGCAAGAACCTGAAACTATTGCTGGAAGCCAGCTCGGATCTGGGGTTCGTCGTCAGCGACGAGACCAAGGTGCGTCAGATCTTCACCAACTTGATCTCGAACGCCATCAAATTCACCCGGCAGGGGCAGATCCGGGTTCGGGTCAAACCCGAGGACGACGAGCGGTGGCGATTCGAGGTCCAGGACACCGGAATAGGCATCGCCCCAGAGTATCGCGAGGTGGTCTTCGAGGAGTTCCGCCAGGTCGATCCGACCACGACGCGAGAGGCGGGCGGAACGGGGCTCGGACTCGCGATCGTCCGCAGGCTGGCGAGGTTGCTCGGGGGCGATATCATGCTCCAGAGCGAGATCGGCCAGGGGAGTACCTTCATCGTGATTCTGCCCCGGCAACTGCCCCAGCACCCCCAGGCGCAGATCCCGGAGAATCCGACTCCTGCGCTGCCAGCGACCTTCGCCGACGGATCGGGAAAGTTGTCTGTGCTGGCGATCGACGATGACCCCGATGCCCTGCGCCTGCTCGCGGGGTACCTCAAAGAGAGCCCTTATCGGGTCGTGGCCGCCACGAGTGGCGAGTCGGGCCTGGCCCTGGCTCGAAAGCTCAAGCCCTTTGCGATCACGCTCGACATCTTGATGCCGCAGATGGACGGGTGGGTCGTCTTGCAGGCCCTCAAGGCGGACCCGCAAACATCCGGGATTCCCGTCGTCCTGCTGAGCTTCCTCGATGAGAAGGCCGTGGGCTTTTCGATGGGCGCATCTGCCTACCTGACCAAGCCGCTCGATCGCCGCGAACTCCTGGCGGCCCTGGACGCAGTCCGGTCTCCGGAGGCAAGGGGCAGGGTTCTCGTCGTCGACGATGATCCCGAGGCTCGGGCTTTGTACCGGCAGATCTTCGATCGCGAGCACATCTCCTACCGCGAGGTCCAGAACGGCGAGGAGGCCATTGCCACCCTCGAGCAGGAGGTCCCGGCCGTCGTGGTTCTCGACTTGATGATGCCCAAGCTCGACGGGTTCGAGGTGCTGGCCTGGATGCGCGCAAGGGAGGCTACGCGGGACGTTCCGGTCGTCGTGGTGACGGCAAAGGTCGTGACTCCAGAGGATCTCGAGCGGCTATCGTCGGCCCGCCAGATTCTCCTGAAGGGGGGCGACCGGGTGGACGCCCTGGCGCAGGATCTGATGGCCCTGCTCGACTCGCTCCGGGCCCCCCAAAGGTAGCCCGATGGAAGGCAAACCGAAGGTCATCCTTCTGGTCGAGGACGTAGAGGACAATCGAGGAGTGATCCGACAACTGGCGGCCCGGATGAAGGTGCAGATCGTGGAGGCTACCGATGGCAAGACCGGGGTGGATCTGGCCCGGAGCCAGCGGCCGGACCTGATCTTGATGGATCTCAGCCTGCCGGTCATGGACGGGTGGGCGGCGATGCGGCAGCTCAAGGGCGATCCGGTGACTGCCTCCATCCCGATCGTTGCCGTGACGGCCCACGCGATGGTGGGAGACGAGGCCCGCGCCCGGAAATCGGGCGCAGACGCCTACGTGGCCAAGCCTTTCGACATCACGCAACTGCGCGCCCTCCTGCAGGAGATGTTGGGGGGACACCGGACATGAGCCGGATCTTGGTGGTCGACGACAGGGCGGAGAACCGCGGGCTCATGTGCCAGCTCCTGGCGCGCTCCAAACACGAGGCGATCGAGGCCTCGAGCGGCAGGGAGGCCCTTGAACTGATCGATCGGGTCCATCCGGATCTGGTTCTCCTGGACCTGATGATGCCGGAGATCGACGGATATGGCGTTCTCGAGCGCCTGGCCGGACTCCCGGGCTTTCTTCCCGTCATCGTCGTCACGGCGGCGTCCGATCGCGAGGCTCGGCTTCGTGCCCTGAAACTGGGCGCCCACGAGTTCCTCGTCAAGCCGATCGACCTCGAGGAGTTCGAGGTGCGGGTCCGGACGATGCTCGAGTTGAAGCGAGCCCGCGACGCGGCGGAACGCAAGCGGGACGAACTCGAGGCCGAGGTCGTGGCGCGGACGGCGGAGTTGCTCGAGATGAACCAGCGGCTGGTGACGGCCGATCGCCTCAAGGATGAGTTCCTCGCCGTGGTCAGTCACGAGCTGAGAACCCCGCTGAACGCCATCTCGGGCTTCGGCAGCATCTTGATGGACGGCTTGCGTGGTCCTCTGAATGGAGCCCAGCGAGCCGATCTGGCACGGATGCTGGTAGGAGCCCAGCACCTGGCGAGCTTGGTGGACGACATCCTGGACCTGAGCCGGATGAAGGCCGGGACCTTCTCGATCATGCCTGTACCGGTCGATTTTGCCTTGCTCGCCCGGGATTGCCTGGCTGGCCTCGAGCCGGTGGCCAGACGTGGCCAGCAGCGCCTGCGGCTCGAAGTCGAGGCCGATCTCCCTCCGGTCTGCGCCGATGCCCCGAGGGTCTACCAGATCCTGCGGAACCTCGTCGGCAACGCCGTGAAGTTTTCGGGCGTTGGCACGGAGATCCGCATCGACATCCGCTCGGAGAACGGGGCCGTCTCATGCCGCGTGATCGACGAGGGGCCAGGAATAGCGGAGGCCGACCTCGATCGGATCTTCGATCGCTTCACCCAGCTGGACATGGGCACCACGCGGGTGGCTGGCGGGGCAGGGCTCGGCCTGGCGATCGCCAAGTCGCTCGTGGAAGCGCACGGAGGCCAGATCGGGGTCGAGAGCCGGGTGGGGAAGGGGAGCACCTTCTGGTTTACCTTGCCATTCGCCCTTCGCGAGCAGTTCGAATGCAGTGCCTAGAGCGATTTCCGAGACGGACTCCAGGAGCCAGGGTGGTGCGTCGAACCCTTGCGGCTGGCCGCGATGCCAAGCCTCATCGGGCCCCGAAGAGGGTCTCGGCCAGCAGCGCCCCGACTTTCACTTCAAGCTCGAGATGTCGATCACGAACCGGTACCTGACGTCGCCGCGAATCATCCGCTCGTAAGCCGTGTTGATCTGGGCGATCGGGATGATCTCGACATCCGATACGACGCCGTGCTCGGCACAGTAATCGAGCACTTCCTGCGTTTCGGCAATGCCCCCGATGAGCGAGCCTGCCAGCTTGCGATTGCCCATCACCAGGGCCCCTGCGGACAGCGGCGACGGCTCGGGCGGGATGCCCAGGAGGACCATCGCGCCGAAGGGGCGCAGCAGGGACAGGTACCGGTTGTAGTCGTGGGGCGCCGACACGGTGTCGATGATCAGATCGAAGTGGCTCCGGAGCCTGCGGAAAGAGGAGTCATCGCGAGTCGAGGCGAAGGCCTGGGCGCCCAGCCGGAGCGCATCGGCCTCCTTGTCCTGCGACGTGCTGAGCACCGTCACCTCGGCGCCCATGGATGCCGCGAGCTTGACCGCCATGTGGCCGAGGCCGCCCAGGCCGATCACCCCGACCCGATCTCCCTTCTTGCAATTCCACTGCCGCAAGGGAGAGTACGTCGTCACGCCGGCGCAGAGCAACGGGGCGGCGCCCGCAGGATCGAGTCCGGACGGGATCTTGAGCGTGAAGGCCGCGTCTACCACGACCCGGGTCGAGTAGCCGCCGTAGGTGGGCGTGTACCGGTCCATCAAGGTGCCGTTGTACGTCATCGAGGCGCCGCGCTCGCAGAACTGCTCATGGCCCTCCTGGCAGGGCGCGCACTGGCGGCAGGAATCGACCATGCATCCGACGCCCGCGAGATCGCCCACTGCGAACGTCTTGACGTCGGATCCCACCTGACCGATACGGCCGATGATCTCGTGTCCGGGAACCATGGGAAAGATCCCGGCGCCCCATTCGTCGCGAACCTGGTGGATGTCCGAGTGACAGACGCCGCAGTACATGATGTCGATCGAGACATCGTGCGATCCGGGCTCTCTGCGCTCGAGGGTGAACGGTTCCAGGGGTTGCGCGGCCGAGCGTGCGGCATAGGCGGGGGTTTCGAACATCGGGTTCTCCCTCGAGCGATTGCGATTTCGTTGCCGGATCCAGACAGCTTTACATGGATTGGAAGACGTCCGCCAGGCGAGGCAATCTGCGAAGTGCCCGCGCGGCGTACACGGCGGGTTCGAGAGCAGGCACTGCGCGGTTGACGAACCTTGGCGGAATGCGTGACGGTCCAGGTGACCCTGTTTAGCGTACCGGATCGCGCCGTTACCGGCAGGTAGCCTCCGGGTAAAGAAAGCGCGATATGAACTTCCCGCTTCTCAAGACTCTTTGTGAGACGCCCGGCATCGCCAACCGAGAGGACCCGATCCGCGAGCGCGTGCGTGCCGAGATGGCTCCATTGGTGGACGAGATCTCGGTCGATGCGATGGGCAACATCATCGGTCGCAAGAAGGGCCGGGGAGGCCCCACGGTGATGCTTGCGGCACACCTCGACGAGATCGGCTTCATCGTCAAGGCCATCGACGACCGCGGATTCGTCCGGGTGCACCCGGTTGGTGGCTGGGATCCGCGGGTCATGATGGCCCAGCGTGTGCACGTACACGGATTTTCCGGCGAGGTCCTGCTCGGGGCGCTCACGGCCGCATCCAAGCCGATCCACCTGCTGACGCCCGAGGAGCAGAACAAGCCGCTCAAGGTCGAGGATTTCTACGTGGACCTCGGTATGCCCGCTGAACGGGTCAAGCAGGTGATCGAGATCGGGGACATGGTGACGATGGCGCGTACCGCCGAGCTGATCGGCGATTGCGTGCTCAGCAAGACGCTGGACAACCGGGTGGGCGTCTTCGTGATGCTGGAGGCCCTGCGGGCCTGTGGAGATCACGCGGTGGAGATCCTCGCGGTCGCGACGACCCAGGAGGAGGTGGGCCTGCGCGGCGCGACGACGGCGGCCTATGCCCTGCAGCCAGACGTCGGCATCGCCCTGGATGTGACCCTGGCCAGCGACCTTCCCGGGCATCCGGAGCACGAGCAGATCTCTCGCCTCGGAGACGGGTGCGCCATCAAGATCATGGATTCCTCGCTCCTGTGTCACCCCAAGCTGGTCCGGCATTTCCGGGATCTGGCGGAGCGCCACCAGATCAAGCACCAGCTCGAGATCATGACCCGCGGAGGCACGGATGCCGGTGGCATCCAGCGCTCGCGGGGCGGGGTCCCGAGTTTCACCCTGTCGGTCCCGACTCGCTACGTGCACACGGTCAACGAGATGGCCCACACGAGCGACATCGAGGCCGCCGTCACGCTCCTGGCCCGCTACCTCGAGGATGCGCACTCCCGGGACTACCGGTATAACTAGAGGGATCAAGGAGATTGAAAATGCAAGCCAAAGATCTGACCAAGGAATACCCGCGGAGCCCGCTCGAAGAGGTCGGTGGGTTCGTCTGGCTGGGGCGGCTCATCGACAAGGTGCGGGCCAAGCACGCCGGCACCCTTGGCGAGTACACGGCTTACCCGTGCGGTTCGGACAAGCGATTCCTGTCCACGTTCGGCATCGAGACCGATGCGCTGGAAAAGTTCATCGTGTCGGGAGCCTCTGACCAGGAGATCTCCGACTGGTGCCGGCAACATGCCCAGCATCAGCCCGAGGAGGGGACCGCTTCGCTCCGCTCCGCCCTCCTGGCACCCGTGCCGGCCGAGATTCGCGATCGCTTCGAACAGGTCAAGGCCGATCTCGCGGCGCATCGGCCGGACCTCGACCTCGCGGGCGCAGACAGCTTCACCTGGCTGATCCTCCTCGAGGAGGGACACCCGATCCCCGCTGGGGTGAAGTAGAGCTCCGCGACCTTCAACCAACAAGTGGGCGGGGGGGCGTCCATCCGGGGAACGCCCCGCCCGCTTTGCCCTCGATCTGGCTGCCTGCGTCAAGTTCGAATCGACGCAGGCAGTCGTCGCGATCGACGGGACTCAGGTCATGCCGCGCCGAGCGTCAGCTCGCCACGCCTCCAGTTGCAGGGCGTCAGCTGTCCTGACTGCAGGGCATCGAGCACCCGCAGGACTTCGTCGACGTTCCGGCCTACCGAGAGATCGTTCACGGAAGCGAAGCGGATGATTCCCTTCGGGTCGACGATGAAGGTGGCCCGCAGGCAGACCCCTTCTGTCTTGTGCAGGATGCCGAGCGACCGGGACAGTTCGCGCCTGGTGTCGGCCAGCATCGGGAAAGGCAGGTCCCGGAGATCCGGATGACCGCGGCGCCAGGCGAGGTGGACGTAATGGGTGTCGGTGGAGAGTCCGAGGACCTGGGCCTCTCGAGCCGCAAAGTCCACGTTGCGGCGACCGAACTCGGCGATCTCGGTCGGGCAGACGAAGGTGAAGTCCATCGGCCACGAGAACACGACCCGCCACTTGCCGGGGTGACTCTCGTTCGTGATGTCCGCGAACTCGCGACCATCATCGAGGCTGACGGTGGCCTTGAGGGAGAACTCGGGGAAGCGATCTCCGACGGTAAGCATGTCTTTCAATCCTTTCTTGTGTCCAGGGTTAGATGGGATCTAAGGGAGGGGCCCGAGAAAGGGAGGCCAGGCCTCCCGGGACCTAGTGACGACGTTTGCGCCCCCGCGCAACCACCTGGTAGCTGTCGATCTCGAGATCCGTGAGGGTGTCCAGGCCCGAAACCTGGACCGCATCCCATGGGATGTCGTAGATGATGCCGGAATCCTCCTCGACGAGGTGGTGGTGGTCGGCCACGTTGGGATCGAAGACCACCTTGCCCTCGGCGAGGATGAGTTCCTGAAGAAGCCCTTTGCGAACGAACAGGTTGAGGGTGTTGTAGACCGTGGCGCGGGATAGCACCGGGAAGCTGGTCTTGACGCGCTCCCAGACCTGGTCGGCTGAGGGGTGCTCGATGGTGCGGAGCACGTAGTCCCCGATGGCGACCCGGTGGGCTGATGGGATGATCCCTCGGCCCTTCAGGCGGTCCACGACGTTGCAGTCCATAGTTTTAGAGTAAGTCTAAAGATATACGCTGTCAATGTACCTGGCAAAAGTTTTTTCCTGAAGAGCCTCTGCATCGCCCGGAGACACGCGCATCGACGCTCCGAGGGGCCATCGGCCCCTTCACCCAGGCCGCGGCAGGAGGGAACATGGAAAGGGTCCGCCGGCTCTGGCCCCTCGGGGATCGGGATCGGGATCGGGATCGGTTTTCTTCTGGGAACGACGAAAGGAACGGCCATGCCAGACGTGCAGGAGACGCGCCAGCCCGCAACAGGGGAAACCGCTGCGGAACCGGCCGAGGCCAGGCTCCGGGTGAGGCGCAAGGAGCCTTGTCCGTGCGGGAGCGGCAAGAAGTTCAAGAACTGCTGCATCGGCAAGCCGGAGTACGAGGTCATCGAGGATGCGCCGCCGGCCGCGCACGCACTTACCGAGGCCGAGCTGGCCAAGCGTTCCAAGACTGGCATCCCGGGCCGGCAGGCATCCCCGCGGGCCGTTTCCTCGTCGCGCCCGACGAACGCGATCTTTCGCCGCAAAGTATAGATTGCTCTGGGCTCGGGTTTAAACATTCCATTACCCATGCCTGGTAATTCCTTTACCGGGCACGGGGTGATTCCAGCCGATAGATAAGCATCTGAACCGGCTGGTAACCTCCCGAACCCTCCTCCTCCACTTCGCCCCGCCTACCCAGGCGGGGTGAACCCCGTTGGTGGGGCCGGCGCGGCGCGACGACCGCGCCGAGGGCCAAGTTTGAATCTCGGGGCCAGCTTCGTTCAAATCAAGGACCACTCCAGCAGCCTCCGGGCAGCTGTCGGCGGCAGATCTGGAGTATCGTGAACTGGGGTCGCCGGCCGATCCGCGACTCCCCGCTTCCACGCCGCCCGAAGTGGCCGGCCTGGTCGCACGGTACATGGAACGCTCCAACCCCGTTCGGAGGATACGATGGGCAGAACCAGCACTTACCTCGCCATTCCCCTGGTGGTCGTCGCCGCTGGCGGCGCCATACAGTTCCTCCGCCCGGTCCCCCCGGTCCAGGTCCAGGCCGCTCCCGGCCCCCTCAAGTTGCCCGGGGCATTCTCGGTCGCCTTTCCCGCGACGGGGCAGGCAGCCCTCGGAGCCGAAAGCCTGGGCCTGGTCGCCGAGACCCCGAACGAGCAACCGGTGGCGATCGCCAGCTTGACCAAGATGATGACGGCCTACCTGCTGCTCCAGGCACAGCCCCTCTCGACCGGAGAGGACGGGCCCGTCACGACCATCACGAATGCCGACGTGCAGGTGTACCAGAACGACAAGGCCGCCGGTGACTCGGTGGTCCGGGTCACCGCCGGCGAGAAGCTCACCGAGCGCCAGCTCCTCGAAGGCCTACTCCTGCCGTCTGGCGACAACATCGCCACCCTGATCGCCCGCCAGGTGGCAGGGACGCAGGCAAACTTCGTCAAGAAGATGAACGACGCGGCTAGTGCCCTCAAGATGACGCAGACCACCTACACCGACGTCAGCGGCGTCAGCCCGGCTACCGTGAGTACTGCTCACGATCAGGTCCTGATGGCGCAAGCAGCGATGCAGGATCGCGCGTTCCGCGAGATCGTGAGGCTGCCCCAGGCAGACCTGCCGGTAGCAGGCCGCGTGTTCAACGTCGATTTCATGGTCGGCAAGCAAGGCATCACGGGCATCAAGACCGGGAGCACCCTGGCGGCCGGGAGCTGTTTCGTGGGGTCCTTCCCGATCACGGTTGGCACTAGCACCGAGATCCTCCTCGGCGCTGTTCTGGGACAGCCGTCGCTCCAGGTTGCCCTCACGACCGATACCCAGATCCTGCACGCGGTGGCCCCGCAGTTCCGGACCTATGCCATCGCACCTCCCGCCGATGGGCTAGCGCGGTTGACCACGGCCTGGGGGCAGGATTCCACCCTGGCTCCGGCCAGCCCTCTGCAGGTGCTGGGTTATCCCGGGATGCCCATCGACCTGGCGGTCAAGCTCACCGCGACCAAGCTCCCGATC